>JAPLFE010000080.1 GCA_026390855.1 Chlorobiales bacterium
TGTTTATAGATTTCATCATCAAGTTTTCGTAAACTGTTATTTGGCATAGACAGTGGTTCGCGTTAAGACGCCTTTGAAACCACGAAATACTTGATGATACAGCTATACAGTCGCGCCCCATGCGGGCGCGTGGATTGAAACACCCTGTGCAAGCGGACCAGCCACAGAAACAGCAAGTCGCGCCCCATGCGGGCGCGTGGATTGAAACATCTGCTCACCAACAAAGCAGTAATTAGCGCAAGGTCGCGCCCCATGCGGGCGCGTGGATTGAAACATACGTGACTGATCAGTTGCTCGAGAAGATCAAGTCGCGCCCCATGCGGGCGCGTGGATTGAAACATAACCTTACCCGGCTGCGGCTGCGGCTGCATAGGGTCGCGCCCCATGCGGGCGCGTGGATTGAAACCCATCAGATATCCGGCTGATGAGCTCCACGATAGTCGCGCCCCATGCGGGCGCGTGGATTGAAACACACTGTTTGCATGATCGATGAAATACCATGCGTCGCGCCCCATGCGGGCGCGTGGATTGAAACCTGCTCCGTTTGTTTTGCGCCTGTATTCTTGCAGAGTCGCACCCCCTGCGGGCGCGTGGATTGATACCCATTGCGTATAGGAATGAAGTCCATAGCTACGGTCGCGCCCCATGCGGGCGCGTGGATTGAAACTCTCTTACTCTAGCATGCACCTCGTTGAGCAATGTCGCGCCCCATGCGGGCGCGTGGATTGAAACGTACATACCGAGAATACTTCGCCGCTACCGAATGCGTCGCGCCCCATGCGGGCGCGTGGATTGAAACTCCTTCAATCGGGGATCAGAGAAGAATCCGATTATGTCGCGCCCCATGCGGGCGCGTGGATTGAAACCAGCCCAGCGCTGAGGCACTCGGCTGGGTTGCGTTAAGTCGCGCCCCATGCGGGCGCGTGGATTGAAACGAGCGAGGCCGTTGATTCTGATGGCGAGATTG
Organism: Chlorobiales bacterium; assembly: GCA_026390855.1. Classification (GTDB taxonomy): domain Bacteria; phylum Bacteroidota; class Chlorobiia; order Chlorobiales; family Chlorobiaceae; genus Chlorobium. The sequence continues at coordinate 968 of JAPLFE010000080.1, forward strand.
TCGTCGCGCCCCATGCGGGCGCGTGGATTGAAACATCAAACGGATCGACGTGGACTACACCAGCAAAAAGTCGCGCCCCATGCGGGCGCGTGGATTGAAACTGGCACTTAAAAGTGATCACGGCATATTTGTCGGTCGCGCCCAATGCGGGCGCGTGGATTGAAACCAACAGCAACAAGAAGGCTCCCAGTCCAACACGTCGCGCCCCATGCGGGCGCGTGGATTGAAACCCCATTATCGCTTTATCCACAACAGCAACCTCCTGTCGCGCCCCATGCGGGCGCGTGGATTGAAACATATCCCAACCTTTCTTGTACTTTTTGATCAATTGTCGCGCCCCATGCGGGCGCGTGGATTGAAACAACATGCACGTCATCGGACACCCTTCTTACTTCGGTCGCGCCCCATGCGGGCGCGTGGATTGAAACACAACTTAGAAGGCTGTAGACGTCGCTAAGGATAGGTCGCGCCCCATGCGGGCGCGTGGATTGAAACATCAACGTCGTCCCAACGGCCGTTGTAAATGAGGTCGCGCCCCATGCGGGCGCGTGGATTGAAACCATGTACCTGTGGTTATCGTGCCGAGTGTTATAATGTCGCGCCCCATGCGGGCGCGTGGATTGAAACTCCATGGGCATACTCAGCAACATCTCAAACGGATAGTCGCGCCCCATGCGGGCGCGTGGATTGAAACCCGCTACTTTCATTGCATTTTGCCACGTCATAAAAGTCGCGCCCCATGCGGGCGCGTGGATTGAAACTCTCCTCTTGCTTTTTTAAGTGCAGATATTGTGCCTGTCGCGCCCCATGCGGGCGCGTGGATTGAAACCTCAAACGCCTTAGAAAAAAATATGGCCCGATTGTCGCGCCCCATGCGGGCGCGTGGATTGAAACTGCTGTTGCTGACTCAACAAAGACTCTATCAGACCGTCGCGCCCCATGCGGGCGCGTGGATTGAAACTGTAAGACGATGACGCGCGTTAAAGGAGAGCGGTTGTCACGCCCCTTGTGGGCGTGTGGATTGAAACACTATATAAATAAATTATCCTTTGACGGTCGCGCCCCATGCGGGCGCGTGGATTGAAACTCTCCATCTCATCGATTCGCTCGTTGGGGTGCTTGTATTTTCTTTTTTACCATAATGATATTTTAAAGGTGAAACTGAACAACTTGACCCAGAAGTGGCAGCTTCCTTATTCTATACTCTTCAGAATAGAGGTTGTTTTTGATAGACTTGATTTCGACGAGCCCAAAAAAGCGGGCAAACCGCTCAAGACAACGACCTGAATAAGCGTACCGCACCACGTTTTCCGCGGGGAAATAATCTCCGATCGGCTATACCTGGTCGATTAGTGCGGGAAAAGCCAGCAGGGACATCTCTTCGTAGAAGGTAGTGCTTCGCCACTCGCCACCGTACCTTGTCAGTAGATAAAGAGTAAACAGAAACGAATGCTGCATAAAGGGAATGTCACTCATATTATCCCCATAGAACCAGTTATACTTACTGACAAAAGCGCGGAACAGAATCGGATAGATGCCTGCTTGCCCCTGTTCAACCAGCAGTTTACGACACTCTTTGCTGTGGATAAACTTCCCTTTGTATTTCCTGATCAATGCGACCAGCCCAGCAACCAACCTGGTAATGTGCATTTCCATGAATTCCAGTTCTGATCTCAACTCGCCAAGCCGTGACCATCGCTGATATTCTTCCTCACCCAGGAATACTCTGGCGGCTTGTCGGCAGAAGTTCCGTGGCAGGTTGCCCTTAGCGGTCGCCGTCAGACCCTTTTCGCTAATTCCGTCTACCAAAAGATTGAAGAGAGTGAGAATCGGGGCTTGCGGGATATTGTCAAGACGCAATGGAAATGTCGCAAGATAGGGCGAATCAAAGGTAAAATGAAAAAACCGGTGCATCTGGTCAGGCGAGAGCCCATGAAAATGATCAACCGGGACAGTGTTGAAATGCTGTGTGCTGAAGAAGAAAGGCGTTAGCCTCATCGAGGGAGCCGAAGCGCTTGTCTTGAAGCAGTCCCTTCAGCTCATCCATGACAGACCCCATGACGCTCTGGTGTTCACCAGTATACTCTTTATCTGCACAGCATTTCTTGTATTTGAAACCGCTACCGCAGGGACAAAGATCATTTCTTTCAGTTTTCATATCCGGTCCCCGTTGGTAACATCAAGACATCCTATGGTAAAAAAATACCTGCACAACCAAATATCAAGAAATCCCGGACAAAAGCTATCAAACCCATAATCCCCACTTTCATAGACAAATATGATGTGCTCGCTGCACATTGACTAAATGCTTTACAGGGAATTCTTTAGTTGCGCTTAGGGCTTGCTGAAAAAATGACAAATTCCAAAGCACCCTGAGTGTGGCATAAAACAAAAAAGACTTACAAGCCGAAACCTGTAAGTCTTTTTTTATGGTGCGCCCGGGAGGACTCGAACCTCCAACCCATTGATTAAGAGTCAATTGCTCTACCATTGAGCCACAGGCGCATATAATCTTATTTTGCAGGCACTGCTGGAAGAGATGGCGCCGTAGGTAAGGTCTTACCCGGAGCTGCAGGCACTGCTGGAACATTTTTTTGAAGAACACTTTCTGGTGAATTTGTTGCAGACTGTTTACCTGGAAGAGTAAACTGAGCTATAAAACAAAGCACCATGACGATTGCTGCAAGAATACCAGTTGTCTTGCTTAAAAAATCACCAGTCCTTCTTACACCAAGAGTCTGAACAGTACCAAGGCTCGACATGCCACCTGTCAGTCCACTACCGCTTTTAGGACTTTGCAGCAAAATAGAGCCAATAAGCAGAATCGATGCAAGTAAACCGACTATAACAATAAAAACATGCATTTACAGCCGCTTTAATAAATTTGCAAATATCGTATCTTCATATGATAATGGCCTTAAGTTAGCAACTTTTAAAAAATATCCAAATCGTGTTTTCAGATGCTGGAAAAATTGTTGTTATCGCAGGCCTGATAACTGTTGTATTCGGCTTGCTTCTTATGAATTTTGACAACACCGCACCATCGCGCTGGTTCAATTGGCTTGGAAACCTCCCTTTTGATATCAAAATAGAGAAAAATAACTTCCGGTTCTATTTTCCCATAGGTACTTCAATTGTACTCTCTCTTTTCTTCAGCCTCATACTTTACCTTATCAATAAATTTATCCACTGAACAAAATCCCATGCGAGAACAAATAAAAACCACACTACGCGCCGTAACGGTAACGAGAACCACAAAAGAGACCGACATAACTGCAACGGTCAATCTTGACGGTACGGGAATAAGCTCTATTAATTCGGGGGTGGTGTTTTTCGACCATATGCTGACCAACTTCTGTAGACATTCAGGATTTGACCTTACACTGGAATGTAAAGGTGACCTTGATGTTGATGATCACCATTCCGTTGAAGACATTGCCATTGTTCTTGGTAAAGCCATTACCGATGCTCTGGGCGACAAACGAGGAATCCAGCGCTACGGATGGGCAATCATCCCGATGGATGAAGCTCTGGCTCGTTGTGCGCTTGATCTTGGAGGAAGAAGTTATTGTGTTTTCAATGCTGAGTTCAAACGCCCAGTCATTCAAGGCTTTTCAACAGAAATGGTAGAGCATTTTTTTGTTTCACTTTCAGGAAGTATGAAAGCCAACATCCACCTTTCGATTCTTGAAGGTGAAAATACCCATCACAAAATAGAGGCGTTATTCAAGTCATTTGCGTATGCAATGAAAGCAGCTGTTGTCGTAACCGGTTCTGCTATACCATCCACAAAGGGAAAGCTTTAAGCTTTCCCTTTGGTTGGGGAGGAGCGTTTTATTTTGCGTATGCTATCGAGCGTTTTTCACGAACAATAGATACTTTTATTTGACCGGGATACTGAGCTTCCGATTCAATTTTGTGGGCGATGTCATGGGCAAGAACATCTGCCTGTGAATCGCTGACATTGTCACCTTCCACAATCACTCTGATCTCCCTTCCTGCCTGCAATGCATAGGTCTTCAAAACTCCGGGAAACCCTTTAGCAATCTCTTCAAGACTCTCAAGACGCTTCACGTTACCATCCAACGTTACAGCTCCACGAGCTCCAGGTCTGGAAAGTGAAATAACATTAGCCGCATCAATGAGATCTGCTATAGGCGACTCTTTAACAACATCTCCATGATGGGCGGCAATGGAGTTGAGTACCACAGGTGATTCATTGAATTTTTTCATAAAGTTCATTCCGGTGATTGCATGAGGTTCGTCACTTTCAGGAAGAACCAGGCCGATATCATGCAAAAGACCAGCACGTTTGGCTAAGCGGGCATCAAGTTTAAGCTCGACCGCCATAAGGCCCGAAAGCATAGCAACCTCACGACTATGCTGCAGCAGATTCTGGCCATAGACAGTATGAAATTTCATTTTACCGATAAGCGACACAACCTCGGCTGGCATATCAGGAATCTGAAGTGACGACAACGCCTCTTCTCCAGCAGTGATAATCACATCATCAATCTCTTTTTTGGCGTCTTCAAAAGCTTTTTCAATAGCCACAGGATGGATGATTCCGTCAACAAGAAGTTTCTGAAGAGTAAGCTTCGCAAGTTCGCGGCGCAGGGGATCAAAGCATGAAAGAATAACGACCTCTGGAGTATCATCGACAATGATATCAACTCCGGTCGCGTTTTCAAAAGCTTTAATATTGCGTCCCTCACGTCCGATAATACGACCTTTAAGTTCATCACTTTGAATATGAACTACAGAAAGCGCATTTTCAGTCGCCTGCTCAAAAGAAATCCGCTGTATTGCTGTCAAAAGTGTTTTCTCTGCAAGTCGGTTGGCCTGCTGCTCAGCCTCTTCATGAATCTGGTGAATGGTTTCAGTCGCTTCCTCACGTGCTTTTGCAACCATATTGTCAATCAACATTTGTCTGGCATCTTCAGCCTGAAGGTTACTGATGCTTTCCAAACGCTGATTCTGCTCTAAAATAATCCGTTCAAGCTCTTCAGCACGAAGTTTGACCTGCTCAGTAGTCTGCTCAATTTCCTTCCGCTGATCATGGATTTTTCGTTCAGTATCTTTGATATCCTGACTCTGCTTTTTGAGCTGAGCTTCTTTTTGCTGAGTCTGCTTCTGAAGTTGATTGTACTTGTTGTTTTTGATAACAACTTCCTGATCAAACTCCCTGCGCTTCTTTTTCCATTCCTGGTTGACTTCGCTGACTTTAAGTTCCTTGTACTCGTTAGCCTCTTTTTGAGCTTCCTGAACTATCTGTACCGCACGCTCCTCAGCTTCAAGCACCTTTGTGGTACCAATGCGTTCAAGAAAATAACGTCCGAGAAAAAAACCCACTCCAAAAAATACCACCGAAGCAAAAACAATTAAAAACAGGTTTATAACTATACCCATTAAACTACCTCCATTTTCATGCTCTTATAATCTTTAAATTAAAAGCACCGTTTTTGAACAAAAAAAATCCGCACCAAACTGAGGCGTGTAAGAATCAAGAACCCGTTATACACGGTGGGTGCCTCCTTCAGATTTTTTGCTTCCAATGGAACAATGTTGCCACTATTCTTGAAAATTTGGGCATAAAGCGCCAGAAATTCCAACAAGGCCTGCAATCAAAAAGAAGAGTTTGGCTCCCTATTCTTTAGTGTTAGTTCTTTTACTTACAAGACACCTCAATCAGCTGGTGCGGACATTTCGTCTCTTTTAATGTAACGGTTTATTACAGATTTTGCCCTATAAAAACATTGAGTTTGGCAATGTTCTGCTTAAGCGATGCCATTTCTTCTTCGAGTTCGATTCTTTTTTCTGCAAACGAAATTGCTGCAAGTACTGCCAGCTTCGCGGTCTGAAATGTAGGTGCTTTTTCAGCAAAAAGCCTCATCACTCCATCAACATCCCGGGCAGCTTTTTCGGTCAGTTCTCGTCTTTCGACCCTTAAAGGATAACTGTCGCCATAAACATTTACATCAATTTTTTCCATTTCATTACTCACAAGATCTGATTATTTCTGAGCTCCATTTCTATTTTCTGCAAAATCAGAACCAACTTATGCTTTACCTGCATTTGTTCTGCATAGGAAAACACGCCTCCTGAACTGCCGTTTGCATCCATAACAGCGGAACCGACACTTCCGGGCAGCTTGCAAGACCTTAAAATATTCTGCAGACTTGATAGTTCAGATCGCAATAAATCATTCTCTTTCCGGCACTCAATCAACCGGGCAACAAGGAGTTCAGTATTCTGCTCCAGAAGGTTGACATCAACCTTGATGTTTTGCCCATCGAAATTTTGCATAGGACAAAGAGTATCAGACTTGTCGAATTACCGCACCAAGCTTACTCTCGGCATTACTGCCGACTTTCGAAAGAATATCGCCGATTCGTTCATCTTGCAATGTCCCCGTATGATCAGCAATTTCAAGAGAGAGTGCAACGCTACGCTCTCCCCCATCTTTTTGGGTGCGCTCGAAAAGATCGAATACACACACATTCCTGATCAAAGAATCACTTGAACGCACAAGCTCCACAAGTGACTGAACGGTAACATTTTTTGGTAGAATAAGCGATAAATCCCTCTGAACAACAGGAAATCTGGATGGTGGCACATAAGTAACATTCGGATTAAAACAGCATTCCAGAACTGCTACATCAATTTCTGCCACATAAACATCCTGACCAATATCAAAAGCCTTCAAAAGGTCGGTATCGACCTGCTGAACCACTCCCACTCTGTGCGAGCGGGTCTTTCCTTTTTCTGCCAACGCCACATCAATACTGACAGATTTTTCATTATAAATATTCACCACTGATTTATCAAGCAAATTCAGCTTCTCTAAAAGCATCTCTACCGCGCCAATAACATCGTAAAAATCAGCTTTTTCCGGTGGCAGGTTCCATATTCTTGGAAATCGGCTACCTGTCATAGCTATAACAAGATAGTCCTGCTCATTGTAACGATCAAGAAGCGATTTTCCAACCACCTCGCCCTCGGGAACAATCTCAAATCCCCTTGCAACCTCAAAAAATTTTAAATCCTTGTTACCATGCCTGATATTATGACTGATAACCTTGAGAAATCCAGGGACCAAACCAGGGCGGAGAACCTCCAACCCTTCACTGATCGGGTTTAGAACACCAACAAGCTTGTCACTGAACAATCCAGCCTCTTCTCTCTTCATCAGCGGATTGGTAAGAATTTCCCTGAAATTTAATCCGACCATAGTTGAACGGAGAAAGTCAGGAAAAAACTCAGGAAACTTACGCGACTCGGGGTAAGTGGTCGTCATCTGCCTTGATGGCTGTATATTATCATACCCATAAAGTCGGGCAATCTCTTCAACCAGATCAATTTCTTCTGAAACGTCAACCCTGTATGAAGGAACCATAAAAGTTATCGACTCTTCATCAGTTTTGACCGCTGAAAAACCTATCCGCTCAAGCATCTCCGCCATATCAGCAGCACTTATAGAACTGCCAAGCAAGGTATTCACTCTCCGAGGTCTCAAAATTACCTGACGCAAGTCACCTGTTGCAGAGCCCCACTCACGCGTATCATCAATATATCCCCCTGCAAGCTCAAGAATGAGAGCCACAGCACATTCAGCAGCCCTTTTAACATTATGAGGATCAATTCCTCTTTCGAACCGGTAAGAGGAATCAGATGAAATACCTGCTTTTTTAGCAGATTTTCTGATCATGGACGGATCAAAATACGCAGCCTCAAGCAATATATCTGTAGTAACATCACTCACTGCTGAATCAAGACCACCCATAACCCCGGCAAGCGCAACAGGCTTTTCAAGATCACAGATCACCGGCATACCAGGCTCAACGAGGCAGACCTGCTGATTAAGAGCTGCAAACTCTCCACGCATATCACTGCGCACAACAACACGCTCTCCGATTAGCTTTCCGAGATCGAAAGCATGAAGTGGCTGACCAAGAGCATGAAGAATATAATTAGTAATATCAACGATGTTATTCTTCGGCCTTATATCGATGCTTTCGAGTTTGCTCCTAAGCCACTCTGGAGATTCCGCAACAGTTATGCCGCGTATAACCACACCTGTATAATAGGGGCAAGCCTCGGCATCCTCAACATCAACTAAAGAACTGATTTTTGAAAACTCAACGAGAGTCTGCTTGGGATAATGAATTTTTTCGAGACCTGCAAGTTCCCTTGCCACGCCAAGATGCGAAAGTACATCAGGCCGGTTGGGGGTTACAGCAATTTCCAGCACAACCCCGCCATCAAGATACTTGGCAAAAGGATCACCTATCCTGCATGAAGGATCTAGTTCCATAACACCCGAATGGTCACCCGACAATCCAAGCTCATCCGCGGCACAAATCATACCGAAAGAGCGTTCACCTCGTATTTTTGATGCTTTGATAGTAAAGGTCTGACCATCAGGAAGCTGCAGCTTCGCCTTTTCTGTCGCAACAGGAACAAGCATTCCTGCTTTTACATTCGGTGCACCGCACACAATTTGAAGAGGTTCATCACGACCAACATCGACCCTGCAAATCGTCAATCTTTCAGCATTGGGATGCCGCACTACATCTTCGATTCTACCGACAACAACAAGATCATCAGGTAGAGAACGCTCATGAACATCCTCAACTTCAAGCCCAAGAAACGTTAATTTTTCAACAAGAGAAGGGATATCAGAAGAAAAGGAAGGAAGAAAATCTTTGAGCCAGTTTACAGATATTTTCATAAGACGAGGAAAATCTGCGTTCATGAATTAAAAAAAGCTCTGCACCGGCAATGAACAGAGCTTTGAAAAGTACACTTTAAAAGTGTGACCCCAACGGGATTCGAACCCGTCCCGCCACCTTGAAAGGGTGGTGACCTAACCGCTAGTCGATGGGGCCAAAAAAAACATGGGTGAATGAGGGGACTCGAACCCCCGGCCTCCAGGGCCACAACCTGGCGCTCTAACCAACTGAGCTACAATCACCATAGAAAACCTACGGACTTCCACTTGTGCGCCCGACTGGACTCGAACCAGTAACCCTCAGCTTAGAAGGCTGATGCTCTATCCATTGAGCTACGGGCACAGCATCAATCACCAGAACTCCTCCTCTTCTTGTCGGGGTGCCGAGACTCGAACTCGGGGCCTCCTGGTCCCAAACCAGGCACGCTACCAACTGCGCCACACCCCGTTTTAACTCACCTTAATGAGAAGGCTCCTAATATACCACAAGAACAATAATTACCAAAATAAATTTTCATAAAAAAGCTTCACTTCAAACAGTACTCAACAGCTTTCCTTAAAAAGGGATAGAAGAGTATAACCACCCAATATACCGACCCATCAAACAGCATAAAATCACTCTCTGAATGATTATAATCTTTATGATATTTAACGATCCCGCATAAAAAAATTCGAAATGATCCGCCGGAGATCCTCATGATATACCATCTCGATCGCCTCATCTGGAGTAACAACCTTACGCTGACGATCGTTCATCTCATCCCACTCATCAAGCATGGTTTCAATAAAAAGTGGATAAACCTGAACCGAAAAAGATTTACCAAACTTACGATACTGATACTGCCCAGCTTCTATATGATGCACAACCCCTATTAAACCAGCCTCTTCAAAAGCCTCTTTAGCTGCTGAATCCGCAGGCGACAACCCTTTTTCAACATACCCTTTGGGAATAATCCAGCGCTCAGATTTTCTGGATGTTATAAGCACCAGCTTGTCATCAAGCACAGGAATAACTCCCGACTGCTTAAAAACCCCCTTAAACCTTCCAGCCATGGCACATCTGTTAATTAAGTTCCGGTATCAGGTTTCAACCGGCCTCGGGCATTATATCTGATTACAATGGACGAATATGCATGCCCTGAACTTAAAATACAACTCATTTCGCTATTTAATCGTCCTTTTAAAGCAATTGTAACCTTTAGTTTTATAACTTTTATAACACTTTTTAGTAAAATAAGAAGAAGAAATACAGTGTTTGATTTCAAAACCAAAATCATTGGAATAACATGAAAGCAATCATTCCTGTTGCCGGGGTAGGTACCCGTTTACGTCCCCATACTTTTTCGCATCCTAAAGTATTGCTGAATGTGGCAGGAAAGCCCATTATCGGTCATATTATGGATAAACTTATATCAGCAGGAATCGATGAAGCCATCGTCATAGTCGGGTATCTCGGCGATATGGTTGAAGACTGGCTGACAAAACATTACAGCATTAAATTCACCTTTGTCAATCAACCGGAACGCCTCGGGCTTGCGCATGCCATATGGATGTGTAAACCTTATCTCAGTAAAACCGAGCCCCTGTTTATCATTCTCGGCGATACTATTTTTGACGTTGATCTTGAGCCGGTAATGAATAGTCCTTTTTCCACTCTGGGGGTAAAGGATGTTGAAGATCCCCGACGATTCGGTGTTGCCGTAACTGATGGTGAAAAAATCCTTAAACTTGTTGAAAAACCTGACACCCCCGTCAGCAAGCATGCTATTGTCGGGCTCTATTTTCTACAACAGGCAGGCCTTTTGCTTGACAGTATCGACCATCTTATCGACAATAAAATCGTGACAAAAGGGGAATACCAGCTCACCGATGCACTTCAACTCATGATAGAAAGAGGAGAAAAATTCACCACATTTCCCGTCTCGGGATGGTACGACTGCGGAAAGCCGGAAACACTGCTCTCAACGAACAAAATTCTTCTTAAAAACAATACAGCCCGATTAAAAACCTACACAGGGTGTATTATAAATGAACCTGTCTTTATCGCCGACAATGCTATCCTTGAAAACGCCATCATCGGCCCGAATACAACCATAGGTGAGCACGCCGTCATTACAAATACCATTATAAAGGACTCCATTATAGGTAACTACGCAAAAGTCAGCAGCATCATGCTCAATCACTCAATTGTAGGAAACAATGCAGGAATAACAGGTAATCCCAACGAAATAAATATCGGCGATTACTCGGAAATACGATTAGGATAAGAGAATTTTTTGCATAGAAGAAGACGAATGCTTACATTTTGACTGTATTTTTTTTGGCATCCCCATTACCTATGGACACGGTGTCGCAAGCTATTTACAGGTTTGTTCTCCTGAGCTTGTTGGAAGTTTTTCCGTGTCCAGTCGTTTCCCCGTGAAATCATCTCACTGAAAAGCTCTCCATTAATACAGTTTCTTCTGTTGTTACTGTTATTCGTTTAATCAAAAACTTATTGAAATATGTCACAGAAAAGGTATTTCTTTACCTCAGAATCCGTATCAGAAGGACACCCAGACAAGGTTGCCGATCAAATTTCCGATGCCGTACTTGATGATTTTCTTCGTCAGGACTCCGCTTCACGCGTTGCCTGTGAAACTTTTGTCACAACAGGTCAGGTAATTGTCGGTGGTGAAGTTACAACCAAAGGTATTGTTGATATCCAGACTATAGCCCGTAAAGTTGTAAGCGAAATCGGCTACACCAAAGGCGAATACATGTTTGAAGCCAACTCCTGCGGCGTTCTTTCAGCACTTCACAGTCAGTCACCCGATATCAACCGTGGTGTTGACCGCAAAGAAGAGATTGCCGACGAATTTGACCGCGTCGGTGCTGGCGACCAGGGTATGATGTTCGGCTATGCCTGCACAGAAACACCTGAACTCATGCCTGCAGCAATCCAGTTTGCACAGCAGCTTGTTAAAAAACTTGCAGAAATCCGCAAGGAAGGCAAAATCATGACCTACCTTCGCCCTGACGCAAAAAGCCAGGTCACCCTTGAATATGAAGATGAAAAAGTAATCCGCGTCGACGCAGTTGTTGTTTCAACCCAGCACGATCCTGAACCAGAAGGTGTCAGTGAAGCCGAATGGCAGGAAGTCATTAAAAATGACATCATCGAAAATGTCGTTAAGGTTGTTATCCCTGCATCCTTGATCGACACAAACACCAAGTTTCATATCAACCCAACTGGCCGCTTTGTTATCGGCGGACCTCATGGCGACACCGGCCTTACCGGTCGTAAAATCATTGTCGACACCTACGGTGGTGCTGCTCCTCATGGCGGCGGCGCATTCAGCGGCAAAGATCCTTCCAAAGTTGACCGCAGTGCAGCCTATGCATCACGCCACGTTGCAAAGAACATCGTTGCAGCAGGTCTGGCAGAAAAATGCACCGTTCAGGTCTCTTACGCCATTGGTGTAGCACGTCCGGTTTCGATCTACATCAACACCCACGATACAGCAAAGCACGGCCTCACCGACGCTCAGATCCAGGAAAAAGCAGAAGTTATCTTCGATCTCCGTCCAGCAGCCATCATCCAGCGCTTCAGCCTAGACAAACCTCAGGGATGGAGCTACCAGCAGACAGCTGCCTATGGTCATTTCGGTCGTGATATCTTCCCATGGGAAAAAACCGAAAAAGTTGCCGAGCTGAAAGCAGCCCTCAACCTGGCCTGAACAATCTCAACCTATTAATAAAAGATTAACGATATGACAGTTGCCGAGGTGCTTGATTATAAAGTAGCAGATCTCTCCCTTGCTGAATGGGGACGCAAGGAAATCGAGATTGCAGAAAAAGAGATGCCTGGCCTTATGGCTACCAGACGGAAATATGCAGGCAAAAGCCCTTTGAAAGGCGCCCGTATTGCCGGCTCACTCCATATGACCATCCAGACAGCCGTACTCATCGAAACCTTGGTAGACCTTGGTGCCGAAGTACGTTGGGCAAGCTGCAACATCTTTTCCACACAGGACCATGCAGCAGCAGCCATCGCAAAATCCGGAGTTCCGGTTTTTGCGTGGAAAGGCGAAACCCTTGAAGAATACTGGTGGTGTACCCGCCAGATTCTCGAATTTGAAGGCGGAAAAGGACCAAACCTCATCGTCGATGATGGTGGTGATGCAACCCTTATGATCATTCTGGGTTACAAAATTGAAAACAACCCGCAACTCCTCGAAAAAGCTCCAGGTAATGCCGAAGAAAAAGCACTCTACCAACAGCTCAGAGAGGTCTTTGAAGAAGACAACCAGCGCTGGCACAAAGTGGCTGCAGAAATGAAAGGTGTCTCTGAAGAGACCACCACCGGCGTTCACCGCCTCTACCAGATGCTGGAAAAAGGCGAACTCCTCTTCCCTGCAATCAACGTCAACGACTCCGTCACAAAATCAAAGTTTGACAACCTCTACGGCTGCCGTGAGTCCCTTGCCGATGGCATTAAGCGAGCAACCGACGTTATGGTTGCAGGCAAAGTAGTTGTCGTACTCGGTTATGGCGATGTAGGCAAAGGCTCCGCCCGCTCAATGCGCGCATACGGTGCACGCGTGATCGTCACAGAAATCGATCCAATCTGCGCACTGCAGGCCGCAATGGAAGGCTATGAAGTATCCACCATGGATGAAGCGGTCAAGGAAGGAAATATTTTTGTTACCACTACCGGCAACAAAGATGTCATAACCCTTGAACACATGAAGCAGATGAAAGACGAAGCCATCGTCTGCAACATCGGTCACTTCGACAACGAAATTCAGGTTGAACAGCTCTACAACTATACCGGAGCAAAAAAACTGAATATCAAACCTCAGGTAGATAAATACACCTTTGAAAACGGTAACTCAATCTATCTTCTGGCAGAAGGCCGCCTTGTAAACCTGGGATGCGCAACCGGACACCCTTCATTTGTCATGAGCAACTCCTTCACCAACCAGACGCTCGCGCAAATCGAACTCTGGACCAAGGAATATGCCGTAGGCGTATACCGCTTGCCAAAAGAGCTCGATGAAGAGGTCGCAAGGTTGCACCTGGAACAGCTCGGTGTAAAACTCACCAGGCTTACCAAAGAGCAGTCCGAGTATATTGGTATTTCACAGGATGGCCCTTACAAACCTGACCATTACCGCTACTGATCATTAATGCGGAATTTTGAACACAAAAAAAGCAACCTTGAAGAGGTTGCTTTTTTTGTTTGCTGGGGCGGCAGGATTCGAACCTGCGGATGTCGGCTCCAAAGGCCGATGCCTTACCACTTGGCGACGCCCCATTGCACTAAAGTAATTCGGTTTAAATCATAACCGGAGCCGAATATACGCACAATAACATAAAATCACAACCAGTTACCAATTCAAGTGCACCTACCTGTTTACCAAAAGAGAAAAATTTCTTCAAAAAAACGAGCACTCCAGCCGTAACGCTATATTTTATAAACTTGTTGTTACACCTTTCAACACGTATCTTTCACTCAATCATCTGATCATTAAACCACTGATTGGTTCAGGCTAATAGAAGAGCACGATACATGACAAAAATTAAAATCTGCGGAATAACACGACTTCAGGATGCACTTGAAGCAAGTAAAGCCGGAGCAGACGCTCTAGGTTTTAATTTCAGCAGCATCAGCCCGCGGATGATCGATCCCGAACTGGCAAAAGCAATCATAAAAAAGTTACCACCCTTTATCCAGGCAACCGGCATTTTCGTCGACCACTCACCCTCCGAAATCAATACAATCTGCCGCTTCTGTAACCTGCAGATAGCTCAACTCCACAGCAATCACTATACACCCCTGCAAGCCCGCTCCATCAAAGCAACAACGGTAATAAAAGTCTTTCGTCCCGAGCTGGATTTTGCAGTAGAAGAAGTTTTTGAATTCGCTCAAGAAAGCGGCATAAACGCATTCCTGTTTGATGCATACCGGCCCGGCATTCCAGGCGGAACCGGCGAAACTATCAACACTTCACTTGCAGCCCGCATCTGCAACGCAGTCGGAACCTCATATTACGCCATTCTTGCCGGAGGGCTGAACGAAACAAATGTCAGCAACGCAATCCTTCAAACACGACCCTACGCCGTCGATACCGCATCAGGCGTTGAAAGCATACCCGGCATTAAAGATACCGCAAAAATGAAAGCATTTATCAAAGCTGTACGACAAACCACATATACCTAAACACCACTACAAGCCTGTATCTGCCCCCAAATCAACTCCGAAGCTGTCTCAGGCAACTCAACCGTAATCAAGTGCCCACAATCAGGCACACAAACATAACGGCCATGCTTGGCAAACTCCTTCAGCTTCTTGGTATTTTCGCTAGTCATAATAGAATCCCCTTCCCCAGCCACAAAAAGAATAGGCATATCCACTGCACTGACCATATCCGGCACAGACTCAGTAATCTCAAAAGAGGTAATCTGATGGGTTGTCTGATCAATAGCCTCCGGCGCACACAGCCCGAGACTTTTAAATCCTATAAGAATATCATGAAGCATAACCGTGTTTTTGGCAAGCACCAGCCGCGCAAAAATATATGCAGGAAGCCACCACGTCAGTTTGCGTAAAAGATTATTGAAAACAAACGTAATGGTCGTCGAAGCGAAAGTATTGATAAACTCATTATTGTGCAGATACCCGAAATTAAAAAAAGTCATCGACTTGATCAATTCAGGATGAACACGAGCATAATCAAGCGCAACAAAAGGGCCAAAGGAAAAAGCCGCAATATGAAATCGCCCAAGCTCAAGTTTATTGACAAGCTCATGCAGGTCATGCGCAAAAAAATCAATATGATAATGGTTTTTAGGGTCATTATCCGACCATCCATGGCCACGCATATCATACGCTATCGTACGAACTCCCCTCTCATTAAGATAACGAATCACATAATGCCACCACATCCACCAGCAATCCCACCCATGAATCAGCAACACCGTCTCAGCAGCATCCTTAGGGCCCGAATCATGATAATGGTGAACAATTCCATTCAGCTCCACAAAGCAACTCCTCTCCATTAAAGAAAGCTCGTAAATTGCACGTTTAGCCGCAGCACTGTCATCAGAAGCCTCTATCCCAAGAAGTTCCTGTTTATAACCAATAAATTTCTGTGTAGGAGGAGACGCCAGATGTGCCATAACGCTTATCGGCTTAAGGTGAGTTGAGAGAATTGTATAATCAAATGTACAAATAAATTAACCATCCATAAAGAAACTCCGCCAAAACTGCATCAGACGGTTATTTACCAGGAACAGGACTGGCGGTAAAAATTTTTTCACATTCACGCCTGATAATTTCCTGCTGTTCCAAAATAAGTTCAGGCTCAACGGTAAAATGATTCAGCAAAAGTGAAAAGATCTGGATGGAAGTTTCAAATTTTTCTGTAACCACAACATCCGCACCAGTTTTGTAAAGCAAGGCAACATCATCAAGAGTCCGTGCCCGAACAATAATAAAGGCTTTTTGATTGATCTCCCGAATCATCGCTATACTTTTTCCAATAGCAGTAGCATCCGAAACACCCAGCACAACTGCACGAGCATGGTCAATTCCAGCACGAAGCAACGCTCTTTTATCAGTACAATCACCATAGAATATCGGCTCCCCCTTTTTTCTCATCGCCTTAACCATATCCCTGTCAATTTCAAGCACCGAATACGAAATATTGGTTGCATGAAGCACAGCAGCCACATTCTGACCATTAATACCAAACCCAATAATAGCCGCATGAATCTCCCCGGCACAAATAATAGTACTATCAGGAGGTTTCACAGAAAGAGCCGGTGAATCTCTCGACACCAGCGGAATAAACCCAAGAGCCGGCACAACCTGGTCAGCAAACTTAGGAGCAATAGCAATCATTGCAGGAGTAACAATCATCGTGACCACGCTGATAGCCAGCATAGCCTGAAAAACCTCATGATTAATAATATTGTTCTTCATCCCAGTCTCCGCCAGCACAAACGAGAACTCCCCGATTTGAGCAAGCGCCATACCCGCCATCATGCTGACCCTCAAAGAATTACCAAGAAAAAGAGAAATCCCCGCAACAAGCGACCCCTTAACCAGCAGCACCACAAGAGCAATTACAATAAAAAGCGGCAGATTAATCATCTTAAGATCAAGCAGCAGACCTACAGAAATAAAAAAAATACTACTGAACGCCTCACGAAAAGGATCAATAGTCACGCTGATCCGATGGCTTTCATCAGTACTGGCAATAATCATACCAGCAACAAACGAACCAAGCGCAAGCGACAATCCAACCAGCGAAGTCAAATAAGCCGCACCAAAACAAATCACAAGAGCCCCCATCACCAAAACCTCCCTCGCATGAAGAGAAGCAATAAGCCGAACTAATTTCGGCATCAACAACCTGAAGCCGATAAAAATACCGACCGCGAAAAACACAATAATACCGACTTTTTTAGCCAGCACACCAAACGGCAAAGCCGCCTCAGGATTCAACAGATTAATGCCAATCATCATAGGGACCACAGCAATATCCTGAAAAATCAGGATCCCCAAAGCTATACGCCCATACGGCAACGCAAGCTCATCCCTGTCGGTCAAAATCTTCAGGCAAATCGCCGTACTGCTCACAGAAAATGTAAACCCCAGAAACACAGCGGCCGACAAAGTAATACCCCGACCAATGGCCAGCATAAACCAGTAAGAAAGAAAGCTGATACAGAACCCCGTAGCAATAATCTGAACAGCACCCCCAACCAGCACAATTTTTTGCAGCTTTTTAAGCTCATCAAGAGAAAATTCCAGCCCTATCGTAAACAAAAGCAACACCACGCCAAGCTCAGCAAGCGTAGAAATCAACTTCTGATCATAGACCGCACCAATACCCGACGGACCAAGAAGAATACCCGTAAAAATCAACCCGATAACCGACGGAATCTTCAACCGCTGAAAAACAAGAATAATCGCAACTGCCAATGCCCCGATAAGCACCAGCTCGCCAAGAAAATCAAATTCATGCATAGATAAACTGCTTGGTCAACAAAGCTGCTCTTAGAAAATCAAAAGGCATAGCGTCCAAAGAGAAATAAAACTATATTTACTTATTGTATATATATTTATAAGAAAATCAAAACATACCTGAAAGTAATTTTTTGACCCCCCAAAGGAATCATTCGTATAAACGCCACTCATACAGACATCTCTTTTCAGCAAATTATATGCTGAAACTATAATAAGTTTGAAAATGATCATTAATTACGTTAAACTTCAATCAGAAATCGGTCAATGGTTGACTGATCGCTATTCAAGTAATTTGTGCCTTGGTTACTTGACGGTATCTCTTTCTAGCAATGCACATGTATACACTGACTCATAATGAATATTTATATTGGCAATTTGGCTTACACTGTTACTGAAGACGATCTTCGTGATGCCTTTTCCGAATTCGGGCAAGTCGATAGCGCAAGCATTATCAACGACAAATTTTCAGGCCGCTCCAAGGGGTTTGGATTTGTTGACATGCCTAACGACAGCGAAGCACGTGAAGCCATCGAATCAATGAACGACAAAGATTTGAACGGTCGCACCATAAAGGTTAACGAGGCAAAGCCCCGTGAAGAAAGACCAGTAAGAAGAGATCGCTACTAAGCTTAAGCTTTTCAGCATTTTTTCCATTACGCCAGACAGAACAAAACTTCTGTCTGGCTTTTTTATTACAGGGCACATTACCTGAACTTCCCATAACCGGTTAGCCACCAAACAGTTATGCCCATACAAGTCATCTACATTACAGCCGCCCTGCTTTTCCTCGCCATACTCCCGCTCCCCCCGGAATTTTATCCCCTCCTTAAAATCGTCGCAGCAGGAACCTTTGCCTGGGGAGCCTACAAAAACTTTATGGCAAAAAAGCTGTTACTACCCCTCGCCTATACACTCTTCGCCATACTCTTTAACCCCATAATCGAAATTAATCTGGCAAAAGAATTCTGGATACCGATTGACCTTATTGCCGCAACAATCCTCCTCACAACAAAACAACACATTGCCGAATAAAAAAAATACCCAACTGCTTATAAAAAAAGCGGTTCAATGAACCGCCTTCGAAAAAAAATACCAACACCATCCTTATACCTGAACAAACTGCGAAGCCGTTGCGCCACAAATAGGACAATTCGCCGGAGAATCACCAAGCTCAATTTGTCCACAGAACGGACACAGCCACACTTCAGTTGCGGCAATGTCCTTCCCATCACGCACAGCTTCCAAAGCTTTTTTATACAGTGCAGCATGCTGCTGTTCAGCCTTAAGCGCAAAAGCAAACATCCTTTTTGCAGGATGGTTATCAGCCTCAGCCTGAGCAAGCATAGGCGGATACATTTCAGTATGCTCAAAAGTCTCGCCCCCAATCGCAGCCTCCAGATTTTCAGCCGTCGACCCAACACCACCAAGCGCAGCTAAATGCCCCTCAGCATGAATCGACTCCGCCTGAGCCGTAGTCCGAAACAACTTTGCAATAGTACTAAACCCCGCCTTCTCAGCTTCCTTAGCAAAAGCCAAATACTTCTGATTAGCCTGACTCTCACCCGCAAACGCTGCCTTCAAATTCTCATTAGTTGTAGCCATAACCCTTTATTCTCCTTTTAATTAACTTCAAACAGTTCAACCAATATTACAAAAAAATAGTACACATGCACCCTTAAAAATCCAACAGCATAACAGAGTTAATCGTTTTTTTTATAAAACCCTTTCGCCCTGATCATCTGCACCCACTCCCTCGCCTTACTCTCCGCCGATACTGACGGCATCGAATGAATAACATTAGCAATATCCCTCAAAGCCAGCCTGCCCATTCCAGGGAAATCAACCACTCTACCCTCACCCATCCTCCACGTCTGCGGCTGCGTCACCTTACCCCTCACAGGATCATCATACTCAACCGGCAAAAACACCTCATCCAACAATCGCTCTCCCCACTCCTCCGCAGGAAACGTAATCATCGAATCCACATCCCCCCTCAATTTAAGCCTCGCACACCCAGCAGCCAGAATCAAAGGCCTCCCAAAAACCGAGGTCGAATACTCCTTCGGCGTCCCCGTAAACCCAGCCATAACCGTACCACTCGCAATACCAATATCAGGGCAAAACCTCATCGCATCATGATCCCCCATCCATCGAGCAACCTGCAACGCATCCAGAAAAGGATCCTTAGATCCAAACCGCTTCGAAAAAAGCAACACAAGCGCATTATCAAGAAACCTCTCAACAACACAAAAGTGCTCAATAAACGACGACTCACGCATCCATACCAGAAACATGTTCAAATAAACCAGCATTTCAGCAGGCGACAACTCAACACTCAGCCGCGCAAAATCCGAAACCCCCGCATAAAGCACCGTAGCCTCAAACTCAATCCCCTTCACCGAAAAACAGCCGGAATACTGATCATCAATTTCAACATCCAGAGTCAACGGCTGAGAAATGAGAAAATCACTTATCGTATTATAGCTGAACGGTGTTTTCACGATACCACAAGTTAAACCCCATTTGACACCCCCACACAACTCTCCCTCAGAGCATCAAAAAATTGGTTGCGCTTTCCCCTTCTTCCAGTATTCATAAATCTTAACCACAAAGTCCGGCATCAATTGAACCATCTCTGAAATTTCTCTCTTCGAAAGATGCTCAATATCATCCGTGACTTTACTGAGAATCAACATCGGCATCACCAACATCCCCGTCTCTTCATCCTTAAAGAGAGGATTCCACGATTCATGCACAAGTTCAATACCCATAGTAAAACCAAGAGCCCAATTTTCCACAGCAAGCTCCTTTTCCTCTTTATCCGGATACCTGCTCTTTTCAAACAGCGGCACAAACCCATCAGCATCATCCAAAAACTGCGCCACAAGAGCGTTCATATGCCGAACAAGATACTCCCCAACCATCTTCCCCTCATCCTCCGACGAAAAACGAGGCTCATCCAGCTTATCCTGATTCCATATAAAAGGAATCCACACTTCAGACGAAACCACTTCAGGACCCACAACCAAAGCCGTCATATACCCATCAACCATTTCAATTGACGAGAACGACTCTTCAGGCATCAACTCAGAAAACAAAAAACTTTCCAGCTTACCAAACTCTTCCACAGAGAGCGGTTTCTGTAATGGATCAGATAAATTCATAGTAGCTTGCCGTTGATATTTGAAAAATGGACAATAAGCAAGTTTCCCCTCTCCTCCCAAACGAACCACAAAAAAAACCAAACTCCAACACTATCATCAAAATAATACTTTACAGAGAAATTTGATAACCATTCAAAACGTTGCTATAGAACAAGAAAATCTCTATATAGAGGCTCTAAGCCCCCCCAGGGGCTAACCTGTTCATTTAGTTTCCAACGCTCACCATGTTCAAACCAAAATTATTTTCGATTTTACCGGAGCTCACCCCCGACCGGATAATGAAAGACGTCGTCGCCGGCATCATGGTAGGTATCGTAGCCCTGCCCCTGGCGATCGCCTTTGCCATAGCATCAGGAGTCTCCCCCGAAAAAGGCCTTATCAGCGCTGTAATCGGCGGATTTCTCATCTCATTTCTAGGAGGAAGCAGAGTCCAGATAGGCGGCCCCACCGGTGCCTTCATTGTAATTCTCTATGGAATTGTCCAGCAATACGGAATCAACGGCTTAATGCTGGCCACCATCATGTCCGGCATCATCCTCATGATCATGGGCTTTGCCCAGTTCGGCTCCCTCATCAAATTTATTCCCTACCCGGTCATTGTAGGGTTCACAAGCGGAATAGCCGTCATTATATTCTCCAGCCAGATCAAAGATTTTCTCGGGCTCAACATCCCGCAAGTCCCCGCAGATTTTATCGGCAAATGGACATCCTACGCCCAAAACCTGCCCACATTCGACCCCGCAAGCTTCATGATCGGCATGCTGGCGCTGCTCATTATTATATTCTGGCCAAAAATCTCCCGCAAAATCCCAGGCTCACTCGTCGCCATCATCATTACAACAGTTACCGTACAATACTTTAACCTGCATGTTTCAACTATTGCATCCCGATTCGGCGAAATCCCATCCATGATCCCCCCGCCATCGCTTCCCTTTTTTGATTTCGCCACAATTCGGCAACTCATCATGCCAGCAACCACCATAGCCCTGCTCGGCGCAATCGAAGCGCTCCTTTCCGCCGTAGTAGCCGACGGCATGATCGGAAGCCGGCACAAATCAAACATGGAACTTATTGCCCAGGGAGCAGCAAACATCATCACCCCCCTCTTCGGCGGCTTACCCGTCACAGGAGCAATCGCACGAACAGCAACCAATGTCAAAAACGGCGGCAGATCACCAATCGCCGGCATGGTCCACGCCATCACCCTGCTCCTCATCATGCTTCTGTTCGGCAAATGGGCAAAACTCATCCCCATGCCAGCCCTCGCAGCAATCCTGATAATTGTTGCCTGGAACATGAGCGAAATCAAAGTATTCCGCGAACTCCTTAAAAGCCCGAGAAGTGACGTCATCGTCCTTCTCACCACATTCGGCCTCACCGTCGTCTTCGACCTTACGCTAGCCATCGAAATCGGCATGCTCCTCTCAGTCGTACTCTTCATGCAACGCATGGCCCAGCTCTCCAACGTCGGCGTCATCACCAAAGACCTCAAAGACAGCGACGAAGAAGACGACCCAAACACCATCGTAACCCGAAAAGTACCCGAAGGCGTAGAAGTCTTCGAATTTAACGGCCCATTCTTCTTCGGCGCAGCAAGCAAATTCCGCGAAGCCATGCACATCGTCGAAAAAGCACCTAAAATCCGCATCATCAGAATGCGCAACGTACTCTCAATCGACGCAACAGGCCTGAACCTGATGCGAGAACTCTTCAAAGACTGTCAAAAAGCCGATACAAAGCTCATCCTGTCCGGCGTCCACGCCCAACCCCTCTTCGCCCTGCAGCAATACGGCGTATACGACGATATCGGAGAAGAAAACATATTCGGCAACATCGACGACGCGCTCGACCATGCACGCGAAATTCTCGGACTCCAAAAACTAGGCCGGCAACCCAACTTTGTTCCCACAGTAGAACGCGAAAAGAAATGACTTCCCCCCCAACCGGCGGGGGACCATTCAAAAAGCAAGAGCATGGCAAGGACCCCAAATCCCCACCATGCTCAACCGAACATTGTATACCCACCAACCCCGCAAAAAAACTACTGTTCTTTAGTGCTGTAAGTACGAATGCTCGAAACCGCCTTCATATCATAATAGGTATTAACACTCGCACCATCCTTCACATCCTCCGTCACCCTCAAAAACAATTCACTGATAAAAAGCACCGCATCCTCATAAATCTTCCCCTCATTGATCTGCAACTTCACACCCTTTCGGATTTTTCTCGACATCGTCCCATGCAACGGAACCGATGAATATTCAAGAACTTTTTCCCACGCCTGCAGGTTATTTTCCGCCATAGAATTAAGTTAATTATTGTTGAGAAAATACAAATTCACCTTATTTTATATCACAACAACAAATATATAACTTAATTTTTTAGAAAAATAAAAACCTTTTCCTTAATATAACGCTTAATATAAGATCAAATGAGTCACCTATGAACGACCCATCCGTTATCACACATGCAAACGATACTCTTTTACGAAAAACCAGGCTGCCAGAACAACACAAGGCAAAAAGCCATCCTTGAAGAAGCAGGTCATACCGTTCAAGCAATCAATCTGCTCGAACACCCATGGACCAGGGAAGAGCTCTCTCAGTACCTCGCTGGCAAACCCGCAGCCGACTGCTTCAATCAAGCAGCACCCATCATAAAATCAGGAAAGCTCAACCCGGGGGAATTCACAAAAGAGGAAGCACTGGAACTGATGATTAAGGAACCCTTACTGATAAAGCGTCCCCTTATCAAAATCGGCACCCACTGCATTCAAGGATTCGACACAACAGTACTGCAGAATCTCATCAACCTGACACCACAACAAGGAACCAAAGATTTCACCAACAACATCGGAACGCCCGATCTGAACTCATGTCCTCATACCGACAACCAAACATGTAAAATCAAGGAACACTGAACTATGAAAACAACTATGGAAACACCATTACGCCCACTGGGCACCGTCATACAGCTACTCGAAGAGCTCGGCCACGAAGTAACCTATGCCTATGACGACCTCGTTTTTGTCAACCACAACGGATTCCTTCTTCAATTCGAAAGCACAGGCTCTATTCTCAACCTCTTCTTCAACCAGGACTGCCCGAAAAAAGAAGCCGACACCATAGAACAAAGCATCATACCCGCCGCCGATAAAAAAGGCCTCTCCATCATCAAAAAAGGCCAATTCACCGTCACCGAGCAACCCGACGAAAACCTGCAGATAGAATTTTTCAACAACTGACAACCCCAAGCCCACCCCGGTCACTCACACCAGTAAAGTGACCGGGAACCTATTCCCCAGTGAAAGCGGTTACCATAAGTATCAATAGAAAGGTTACGTCTAAAACCGCCAACCCACTCACAAACCATAAGGATACACCACAATGGCCACCTGGTACGACAACCTCAAAAAACCCCGATTCACACCACCCAAAAAAGCATTCGGCATCGTCTGGTCGATACTCTATATCTTTATTATAACCTCGCTGACCCTTTATTTTCTTGCCCCCACCAAGCCAAACCTCGCAGTAACCATAACGCTGCTCATCATACACTTCACCGCCAGCTTCAACTGGACAGGCCTTTTTTTCAAACAGAAAAAAATATTGCCCGCACTCATCGATATTTTCATCATCGACACCACACTCGCAGCCATCATCCTGCTCTTTCTGCAGGCAAGCCTTCCCGCAGCACTGCTTCTCCTCCCATACCTCTCCTGGGGTTTATTTGCCACCTACCTCAACTGGGGCATATACCTCCTCAACCGCCCAAACCAAACCCAGCTTTAAATAAAAAAAGCCCCAAAGTAAAAGAACTTACCGGGGCACCGTTTGACTGCAAAAACAACTTTCACTAAATTGCTGAATAAAGTATCACCACAACCCCCACTTCATTTTTTTCTATCATGAAATATTCCGAAGCCAAACAAGGCAGAACCTTCATCATCAGGCTCGAAGATGGCGAAATAGTTCACGACCAACTTGAAAAATTCGCAACCGATCACGCCATAAAACGCGCCTCCGTGCTCATCATCGGCAGTGCCGACAAAGGCAGCCTGCTAGTCGTCGGCCCCGAAAACACCAAAACATACCCAATAACCCCGATGACTCATGAACTCTACGACGCACACGAAATCACCGGCACAGGCACCATTTTTCCCGACGACCAAGGCAACCCCTCACTGCACCTCCACATGGCATGCGGCAGAGAAGAAAGCACCGTCACCGGCTGCATACGCACAGGCGTAAAAGTATGGCACCTCATGGAAATCATCCTGACCGAATTGCTCGACACAACCGCAACCCGCGTCCTCGATCCTCAAACCGGCTTCAAATTGCTTGAACCCTGACACATTAAATTTATAAAACAGCACTCCCCACTCACCATAACAAAAGCACTCATTTCGGCCCAAACTGAAAAATCAATCCCCCGGAAACCTCAACTCCTCCCAATCATCAATCAAATCCCAATCACGCCCAACAACCTCACCCCGCTCCGTCCCCTTCAAAAACACACACCTCTCTGCCACATCCTCCCCCAACCAATCACAAGGCATCCCCGCACCACCCATCATCCCCTCATAAACACAAACATCCTTCCAATATGTTTCCCCATCCCTCACCGCATAACATTCAAACCCCAGCTTCCACCACTGATCAAGCAACACCTTCATCCCATCATGATTCATAGCCCCATCCCGAAAAAGAGAGTTATCAAACCATACCCGCGCATTCAAAGCCGCACTATGGTCCTTCAAACAACGCTCCCACCCACCAGGATACTTCTCCTCAATTATTGAAATCGGAACAATCAAATCCAGAAACTCCGTCATAATAGCCACAACACACTCCCATAAAACCCCATTACAGCAAACAAACCAATCATTGATATTATTTACCCCCTAACCCCAAACGCCTAATACCCCTTCTCCTTCAACTCACGATACTTGTCACAACCTTCCTGTAACCCATTATCACACGATTTTCCAAACCACTCTTTAGCAACACTTTTATCCTGCCTAACTCCTTTTCCATTAACGTAAAAAGCCCCAAGAATGTACTGAGCCGTCGCATATCCCTGGTCAGCAGCAAGACGAAACCATTTAATTGATTCAGTATAGTCCTGCCGCACCCCCTTACCCTTTTCATACAAAACCCCAAGGTTCGACTGAGCTGCAGCATACCCTTTATCTGCAGCAAGACGAAACCATTTTGCAGCCTCAACATAATCCTGTCGAACACCTTTCCCATTTGCATGCAGCATTCCAACATTGTAAAGTGCAGCAGCATTTCCCTTATCAGCAGCAAGACGGTACCATTTTTCAGCCTCAGCAAAATCCTGCCTTACACCTTGTCCCTTTTCAAAACACTCACCTAAATTATACTGAGCAACAGCGTCACCTTGATCGGCAGCAACCCGGTATGCCTGAACTTCCGCTGGAGTTAAAGCTTTAGCTGTATAAAAAAACAGCATAGAGCAAAGAACAGATATAACTATTTTTTTTAGCATGGTTATCACTTGAAAGGTTTGATAAAAAGGAAAGATTAGAATATCCAGCACTACCCTTGAAGGTGAAATAGTATAGACTTCCTGAAAATAAATGCAGATCCGAACGATTTATTGAAAGAAAAATCAACTCCCTGCTGCAAATGATGTGGATTGAATGATTATATAACTCGTCGGTATTATTGACAGGAAAAGCCCCTTCGCAAGTCGGGGCTTTTTTTGTGACCAAATTTCAACCAAGATAAGCCGACATAACAGCAGGATTCTCCGCAAGCCCTTTGCTCGCCCCCTCCAATACAACGCTGCCACGCTCAATAATGTAGGCGTAATTTGAAACTACCAGAGCAATCTTGGCAAACTGTTCAGAAAGCAGAATAGTCATCCCTGAGGCATGTAAAGAACAGATAGCCTCGAAAACCTCTTTGACCACCAAAGGCGCAAGTCCCATAGAAGGTTCGTCCAATACTACAAAACGTGGATTGGCCATAAGCACACGACCAATTGCCAGCATCTGCTGCTCACCTCCCGAAAGACTACCAGCCTGTTGCGACCGTCGTTCTCGAAGGCGAGGAAACATTGCATAGATGCGCTGCAGATCACCCGATGCAGCCCGACGGAACGGACCAAATGACGGAAGACGCGGATAAGCGCCAAGAAGAAGGTTTTCCTCTACCGTAAGCGGACCGAACACACGCCGTCCCTCAGGACACAGGCATAAACCACGCCTGGCGACCTCACTGGCAGAAAGGCCGGTTATCTCTTTTCCATCAAAAATCACCCTCCCGCCCCTCGGAGTAAGAAGCCCGCACAAGGTTTTCGCCAACGTACTTTTACCGGCACCATTAGCACCGACCAGCGCAATGCATGAACCTTCAGTAACTTCAATCGAAATCCCCCTCACGGCATCATCACCGCTGTATCCAGCTCGCAGATTTTCAACTTTCAGCATAACTTTGGCTCCATTTCACACTTCACAAGTGCTTCCACATCCTCAGTTCCAAGGTAAGCTTCAATTACTTTCGGATCATGACGAACCTTATCTGGAGTACCCAATGCTATCAAACGACCACCGTCCATAACGGCCACCCTATCGCAAAGTTCAGCGACAACGTCCTGGTGGTGCTCAATAAGAAGAATCGATAATCCAGCTTTTTTAATCGATGCAATCAATGTAACAAGCCGGACAATGTCAGGCTTGGACATGCCTGCCGCCGGTTCATCAAGCATCAGCAAACGAGGCTTTGTAGCCAAAGCTCTGGCAATCTCAAGAAAACGCAAGTCACCGTACGACATATCCGAACAACGTAACCGAGCCTTATCCTCCAGACCAACCGCACGAAGCAACCCCATAGCCTCCGATTTCCCTCCATCACCTTGACAAACGAGAATAGACTCCAATGCACTCAACCCGGAAAACGGCTGCAGATTCTGAAACGTCCGAGCGCCTCCAGCTGCAGAAGCCGACATAAGACTGCCAGGTGCCGAACGTTTCCCTGCAATCTCCACAGAACCACCATCCGGCACATAAAGGCCTGATATAAGATTTATAAACGTTGTCTTACCCGACCCGTTTGGCCCTATCAACCCTAAAGTCTCACCCTTCCCTATTTCAAGCGAGACATTGTCAACAGCCCTCACTCCGCCGAAAGACTTGCTGAGGTTTGATGCTATCAAGGCTGAACCAACGGACATTTCCATCGAACTGATCCCTCCCGTAGCAGGTGGCAATGGATCAGGTTTAAAGCGTATAATCTTTTGCAATGTTATGGCAAATGCCCCTGCAAGCCCGTCAGGAAGACCAACAACGGCGGCAAAAAGGAACAAAGCAAATATACCTTTACGCCACTCCTCCAGATTAGCAGCCATAAAAGCCAGACCAAAAGCTACAGCCATAGCCCCTGCAGGAGCAACCTCCCGGAATGACGGCACCCTGCGGGTTATCAATGCCCTTATTGGAGAAACAAGGGTAAGCATACATCCAAAACAGACAAGCCCGAAAAAAAGTGTCCGATTCGAAAGCAAGTTAGGTAACATGGCTACCACAGCCGCTCCCGCAAAAGCACCCCACTGGCTCCTGCGACCGCCAAAAACAACTCCAAGCAGCAACATAACCATCAAATCGTATCCGAACGCTGCAGGCTGCAGATATCCAAAATTCATCGCATGCAACCCTCCGGCAAGTCCGGCCAGTGAGCTGCCCCACGCAAACGCCAACGCCTTGTGGCGCAAGGTACCTATACCCAAGGCATCGGTTGCTGTCGGCGAATCACGCAACGCCTCAATAGAAAGCCCAAAGCGCGACTTAAGCATAGTCTGTGAAGCCCACCATGCAATAAACAAAACCACAAGACACAACCAGTAAAAACTTCTCGCATCCAGAGATAATGTAAACAACGAAGGCCTGACTATCGACAGACCAAGAGCACCATGAGTAAGAGATTCCGACTCATTCAGGAAAATGACCGACAACGTAGCGAAAGAAAGGGTCGATAACGCAAATTGAGGCCCTTCAAGGCGAAGAGCTGGAATAGCCAGAGCAGCACCCGGCAACACGGCCGCAGCAATTCCCGCCAGCAACGCTAAAGGTAACGGTGCTCCAGCTTGCACGGCCAACGCTGAACCATAAGCGCCAAGTCCAAAAAGCGCAGCCTGCGCAAGGTTCACTTGTCCAAGGTAACCCACAGTTGCGTCAAGACCAATCAAAAGCACTCCATACACGGCCATCAGGGTAAGCAGGCCAAGAGCATATTGCCCATGCCATAGTCCCGGAAGAGCAGCCAGCCCGATAAACAAGGCTATGCGTACAATCCGTTCCGCGGTATTCTCCCTCAGGCCAAGATCAATAGCGGCAAACATGGGTTCCCCCTCACACTTTACGAATAATTTTTTTGCCGAAAACCCCCTGTGGCCGAAGGGCCAACGCAAGGATCAGCAGGATAAGACCAGGAGCCTCACGCCAGCCACTACCAAGTGCATAGCCCGAAAGGTTCTCCGCAGCCCCTAACGCCACACCAGCAATAACCAGTCCAAACCCACTGTCAAGACCCGCGACCACCGCAACTGAAAATGCTTTCAACGTCAACGCTGCAGCCATTGTAGGGCCAACTGTAGTCACCGGACCAATAACCGTTCCGGCAAACGCTGCAGCAGCCCCGGACACCGCCCACGACAGAGAAATCGCCGATTGCGAACGAATGCCACACAGTTCAGCAGCATCAGGATCAGCACTGACAGCCTGAACAGCAATACCCGCCATCGTATAACGCTTGGCAAGTTCAACCAGAGTCATCATCCCCAAAGCACCCACAACAATCGCCAGTTCTGACCAGGTAAACGAAATACCAAAAAAATCCAGTGCTTCAGCAGGCCATGGCACAGGAAAAGGCCTATCCTCACGACCCCAGATGTTTTCTACCGAGGACAAAGCAAACAAACCAACAATAATCGTGAGTAAAATCCATCCCTCATTACGTTGCTTAAGCGCCAGCCGAACCGCCACCCGTTCAATAAACCATCCAAGGAGCGCCCCGACAACCATCGCCCCCGGTACAACCGCCCAATAGGGAAGACCAATACCAGACAGGGTAATACCTGCAAATGCACCAAGCATAACAAGCTCACCCTGACCGAAGTTCACTGCTTTTCCTGCCGCATAGGTCAGTTGGAACCCGTAAGCAACCAAAGCATAGGCCATGCCCATAACTCCGCCACCAACAGCCATCTGAACCAACGCCAAATATTTTGCGTCCATAGTCACCCCAGGTCCCCGCCCATTGAGAAAGTTGGACTCACTTCGTACTTACCCCCTCCATCACAAACTTTTCCGCAGGATTAGCCAATACTACCCGCCCATTCTGCACCTTACCCATCACTGTATTAGCCCGACGGAACGCCTCATGAGTCTCAACGTTAGAGGGATTCCATTTCGACCAAGGTTTTTTCCAGTCAGCGATAGCTCCTTTAACCGTCACTTTAAGGTTCTCCAATGACAATTTGATTTTAGCAGGACTCCTGGAACCAGCCTCATGAATAGCCTCAGCCAACAGCAAAGCAGCATCATAACCCTGCGCAGCAGAAACCGGAGAAGGAATCTTTGCAACACCGTACGCCTTATGGTAAGCCAGAATAAAAGGTTTAGCCCTGGCTATCGACTCATCCTCAATAAAAGTCTGCGGCATCAGAGTACCATTACCAGCAGCACCCGCCGTATCAATAAAGTTACTCATCGACAACGTCCATCCCCCAATCATAGGAACCCTGAACCCTAACTTCTCCTTACCCGAAGCAACCGCAGCCATCTCAGGCCCTATACCCCATATCAAAATAGCCTGCGCACCGGCAGCTTTCGCTTTAATAAGCTGACCCGTCATATCCTTATCACCAATTGCAAACTTCTCTATTGCCACCACCTTCAGTTTGCCCCCCTGCCTGTTGATTTGCGCAATAAGGTCGTCCCGTCCCGAAACCCCATAGTTCGTAGCGTCATGCAAAACAGCAACTTTACTCAAGCCAAACATTAATGCCTTCTCCACAACCATCTGAGCCTGAATACCGTCATGCGCAGCAAACCGGAAAATCGGCAGATCCTTCACTCCCGCCTTGCTCCACTGCGTCAAAGACAAGCTCCCGGCAGCCGGAGAAATGATTTTGACAATGCCTTTCTCAACATAATATTTATCCCCCATCACAGCGACCCCGGTATTAACTGTGCCAATAACAGCTGATACATCACCCATCGACGATATCTCCTGGGCAACTAAAGCACCCCTGTCATTTTTGCCCTCGTCATCACGTTCGATAAGCTCAACCTTCATCATTTTCCCTCCAACGCTTATACCACCACGTTGGTTAATCTGAGAAAAAGCCAGCTTGGCACCATCCCTCATCGAGACTCCCATAGGGGCAGACCCACCAGAAAAAGGCCCCGTAAGAGCGATCTTAACAACATCAGCAGCCATGGCTACCGAGGAAAACGAAGTCGCGATCAACAATGCAGCAATACAACGAGAAGGCTTCATGGATATTCTCCTATGGGTTTAGGATTAAATTTGAGTTTCGCAGTCATCTTATTATTTAAAAATAATATAGCCGACACCGTATTGAAATGCAAATTCACACAATCAAATGATACCGTCATCATCCGACATGCCCGAAAGCTCTTATAACTTGGTATACCCAAAAGCGTTCAGTCCAATCCAGATAGCTACAATCACCGTCTGACCAACAAGAAACACAGGAGTCCCGAAAAACCTTGCAAAAGCTTCAGCCTTCAAAGAAAACCAATCATCTCCAAAAACAGATCCTAGATGTAAATGAGGAAAATGAAACCGGAAATAATTATCCGGCACAGGATTTTTGAGCATAGGATTTAACGGTTTCAAATCGTTTTCCATAAGCTTTTGTTTTATCTATTTCTTGGTCATCCTTTATAATTATTCAAGCAAACGGATTTTCCAGATATAGCTTCCCAAGTGAGAGGGCAAGAGCCTCATGCGTAACCGACCCCTTCCAGGTATTAAGCCCCGACGACAACCCAGGCATCATCACCATCG
Source organism: Chlorobiales bacterium (assembly GCA_026390855.1). Lineage (GTDB taxonomy): Bacteria > Bacteroidota > Chlorobiia > Chlorobiales > Chlorobiaceae > Chlorobium. Next base: position 32,942 of record JAPLFE010000080.1, read on the forward strand.
CACTCTCCAACCCAAAATCAGCAATTCTTCTGATATACGGCAACGTCACCCCAGTCAACGCCTCCGTTGAAGTTTGCGGATACGCCGCCGGCATATTCGCCACACAATAATGCACAACCCCCTCCTCAACAAAAACAGGATCCTCATGAGTAGTCGGCCTGCACGTCTCAACACACCCACCCTGATCAACCGCAATATCAACAAGCACAGCACCCGGCTTCATCTTCTTCAACATAGCCCTCGTAACAATCTTCGGCGCCAGAGCACCAGGCACAAGCACCGCCCCAATCAGCAAATCAGCAGTCTCAAGCTGCTCCTCAATATGCTGCTCAGTCGAATACAACGTATGCACCTGCGAAGGCAGAGCCGACTCTAAAAACCTCATTTTCTCCTGATTCACCTCCAAAACAGTCACATCCGCACCAAGCCCCGCAGCAACTCTGGCAGCATGCATACCCGCCGACCCACCACCAAGCACCATAACCCTCCCAGGCAAAACACCCGGAACACCACCCAACAGCTTTCCCTCACCACCATGATGGCGCCCAAGATAAAAAGCCCCCATCAACACGCTCATTTTCCCGGCAATCTCACTCATAGGCGCAAGCAAAGGAAGCCGACCATTCTCCTCAACAGTCTCATACCCAAGAGCCGTAACCCCAGCCTCAAGCAACTTCGAAGCAAGCACAGGCACACCCGCCAAATGAAGGAACGTAAACAACATCAGATCCTCCCTGAAAAAGCGGAACTCCTGCTCCAGCGGCTCCTTAACCTTAACCACCAGCTCACACTTCCAAACCTTCTCAGCCGACGAAGTAACAATAGCCCCAGCCCGACGATACTTTTCATCCCCAAACCCACTGCCAACCCCAGCCCCAGCCTCTACAATAACCCTATGCCCAGCCCCCACCAGATGCCGAACACCCGAAGGAGTACAAGCAACCCTATTCTCCCCCGACTTAATCTCAACCGGAATCCCAATATTCATAATCAAATTATATTGAGCATTAGTAAATCCTCCGCACTGAGAAAGAAAGTGAAGAAGTACTTCTTCACTTTCTTATCTTCCCTTTCTTCCCCAGTACTCAGTACTCATCACTTTCTTACTCTTCGGAGCAGGATGCCCCGAAGCCCCCCTCCCCTGCTGTTTCGGAACCTTAACCGGATGGTGATCCACTAACGGAAACGAATGGCCATCAACCACCGCAATCTTCTTCGAAATCAGCTTCTCAATATCCCGCAAATACTCCTTTTCCTCCGCATCACAAAACGAAAACGCAGTTCCCTTCGCCCCAGCCCTGCCCGTTCTGCCAATCCTATGCACATACGTCTCAGCAATATTAGGAATCTCAAAATTAATCACATACTCCAAATCATCCACATCAATCCCACGCGCCGCAATATCCGTAGCCACCAGCACACGCGTCTCCTGCGCCTTAAAATTCTTCAACGCCCGCTGCCTCGCATTCTGAGCCTTATTCCCATGAATCGCCTCAGCACTGATCCTATGCTTCGCCAAAATCTTCACCACCTTATCAGCCCCATGCTTCGTCCGCGTAAAAACCAAAGCAGTTTTAATCTTCGGATCCTTTAAAACATCAACCAGCAACGCATTCTTATTACCCTTATCAACAAAATAAACATATTGATGAATAATATCCACCGTCGACGACACCGGCGTAACCGACACATGCTGAGGACTATGCAATATCGAAGCCGCAAGCTTCACAATTTCCGCCGGCATAGTAGCCGAAAAAAACAACGACTGCTTCTTCTTCGGCAAAGCCGCCAAAATCTTCTTCACATCATGAATAAACCCCATATCCAGCATCCTGTCCGCCTCATCAAGCACAAGAATCTCAACATCCCGCAAACTCAAATGCCCCTGATTCAGCAAATCCAGCAACCTCCCCGGCGTAGCAATAACAATATCAACTCCACGCAACAACGACGACGCCTGTGAATTCTGATTCACACCACCAAAAATCACCGTATTCGTCAACCCCGTATGCCTGCCATACGCCTTAAAACTATCCCCAATCTGAATCGCCAACTCTCTGGTCGGCGTCACAATCAAGCTCCTTATCTTCCTTTTCTTATCATAAACCTTATTTTCGCTCAAAATCTGCAGAATGGGAATGGCAAAAGCAGCCGTCTTCCCCGTACCCGTCTGGGCACACCCAAGCAAATCCTTCCCCTCCAAAATAATCGGAATAGCCTCAGCCTGAATAGGCGTAGGAGTCGTATAACCCTCTTCCTGCAAAGCCTGTAAAATCGGATCAATGATGTTTAATGACTCAAATAACATATGGTATCTTATTGTTGAACTATTTTATTTTTGAGAACAAATGAACGCCCTTAGACGCTCTTCTCATCACGCACCATCACCTTCAACCACATGAGTTGAAGCATTCCTGTTATCATCAGGGAACACTGGTAAAGGCAAATTAGCCGTGCAAAAGGTAGGAATTCATTATTGGTCAGCCGTATAAGGCGCTACTTCGAGGCGTACTAAATCACTAAGGGTACCTTTTATTCAATATAACCATTCCATGCATAAAGTAGCATTGGCTTTCTTCGTGCCGCTAAACCCCTACGCACCAACCCATTCAGGCACATACTTCCAGGCACTCCTCATCTCCACAGTATGACTCCGCCAAAGCGGATCATGCCTGCAAACTAAATCCCAAAAAGCCTTTGAATGGTTCATCTGCACCGTATGGCACAGTTCATGGATCATAATCGCACGAATCAGATACTCCGGCAAAAAAAGCAGTTTCGTATTCAACGTTATCACCCCGCGCCCAGTGCAACTCCCCCACCGCGACCGCTGCAACCGCACCAACACTTCAGTATACCTAAACCCATTGGCCGCAGCCAGTTTCTCAAAATTCGGAATAAGGTTCCTCTCAGCCCGCCTTTTCAACCAGGCAAGCAAATGCCTCCGGCAACGTTCCGTATCAGCACCATCACCCGGCAAAAGCAACTGTTTTCCCACACCATCATCAACCTCCACAACCCTCCGACCACCACTGCCTTTATTATTATAGACAACCGCCCACTCCTCATCGAAAAACGGAAAAACAACCGAACACGGCAACCCGTTTTCAGTCAAAGCTCCCGCCTGCAGACGATGCCCATCAAACCTCTCAACCGTCTTTTTTATCCACCCCTCATGCCGAACGAGCAGCGCAGGAATATGCTTCTTATTAAACCCCACAGGCACCACCACCACCAACCCGCCATGCGGCGTCATCTTCAACCGCGCACTCTTCGCCCTCACGCTAACCCTCACCACGCAATGGAGTCCATCAACCCCACTAAAAAGCATAACCCCCTCCCCTTTTCTTTCTTCCTTCCTCATCCCTTCTTCCCTCAGCACTTCTTCACTCATCGCTTCTTCCCAAGCATTACTTCAAGGCTATGCTGCGCATCCAAATTCCCCTGCCCAGCCGACAACCGGTACCACTTCTTCGCCTGAGCAAAATCCTGCGCAACCCCACGCCCCCGCTCATACATCAACCCAATATTATACTGCGCCTCCCCATCACCACCCATAGCCGCTAAAAAATACCATTTTTTAGCCTCCGCAAAATCCTGCCTGACCCCCTTACCATTTTCATACATCCACCCAAGGTTACACTGAGCCGCCGAATTCCCCTGCCCAGCCGACAACCGGTACCACTTCAACGCCTCATCATAATTCTGCTGAACACCCTGCCCATTTCTATACATCATCCCAAGGTTAAACTGCGCCTCCGCATCATCCCTCGCAGCCGCAAGCCTGAAGCACTTCAACGCCTCATCATAATTCTTCTCAACCCCCTGCCCATTCGTATACATCGCCCCAAGGTTACACTGCGCCGCCGCATCGCCACCCGCCGCCGCACGCTTATACCACTTCACCGCCTCAGCATAATCCTGTTTCACCCCCCTCCCATTATCATACATCACCCCAATATTATACTCAGCAGCAACAAACCCCTTATCCGCCGCCAACCGGTACCACTTTAAAGCCTCACCTAAATCCTGTTTCACCCCCAACCCATTCTCATACAACCCCCCAAGGTTATTCATCCCCTCCGCACTCCCCAGCCCAGCAGCCCTCCTAAACCACTTCCCCGCCTCAACATAATCCTGAACAACTCCCCCCAACCCCTTAACATAAAGGCCACCAAGAGTATTCTGCGCCCGCACATCCCCCCTACCCGCCTCATCACGGATCTTCTGAACCTCCACCACCAATTCAGCCCGCGCCGACCCAAAAAACAGCAGCAAGCCAAACATCCCCAGCACCACCCATCTCACCATAACGAATGAACAAAAAAATATGAACCCACCAATCACCCCACCGCAAACAACGCGGTATCATTTCAAAAAAAGTCTAGTCAATTTCCCCCAAATAAAAAAAGGCCCCTAACCCACCCAGTTAAACAGCCCCTCTTTTTTTCTTCCCCAGCACTTCTTCCCTCAGTACTGTTATGTTATGTAATCGAATTTTATTGTACCGCCTCATGAGGCTTGGTAGATGAGAAGTTCAGAGTTCTCAATTTGCTTTAATCCCGGGAGCGCCGAGCCCCAGCTCGGCATAACACTCTGCCTTTATGGAAATTATGTATGACATCTTCTCCAAGGCAGTAGCAACTGCTTTCTTGATTAAAAAGTGTAGCTGTTTTTGTTTGACTATTATATTACGGAATCAATTCTAGTTGAACGCTTATTGCTATCAATAAAGCCTCAACCTCATGAGAAACCTCATTCACCTTCAATAAAGGCAGAGGCAGTTGCTTTGCGAAAGGTCCTCACCTGATATAACTTCATCCCCACCCCTTCCATCTCTCTTCCCCAGCACTTCTGCCCTCAGTACTGTTATGCAATCTATTTTTATTGTACCGCCTCCTGAGGCTTGGTAGATGAGAAGTTCAGAGTTGTTCATTTGATAGTCACCTTATTTTACACCACAGTGAGAGTGTACGTTACATGATTAGCACTGCTCCATTGCCATGATTCAGGAAATTGACACAAATGCGCCTTCACGGGGTTATGGTGAATATACTCCATCACAGTATGCAGATGTTCTTCATTGCGGATATAACGATCCCAATACTCACGCATCCAAAAGCTTTTCCCGGGAACGCCGAGCCCCAGCTCGGCATTATGTTTCATTGCCCAGCGCCCTGTAAATGATTTCCATGACTGTACAATCATTCCCAGCTCAATCAAAGGCTCAATCAAAGGCTCAATCAGAACATGCACATGGTTCGGCATAATGCACCAGGCAATCAAGCGATATTTCACGCCATCAAATGCGAAAAGAGTGTTCTGTACAATATCAGCCATCGCAGGATGTTGTAACGCACAACAGCCCATTCCAGAATCCATATATTTTTCTATCGACTTTCGGCGGTATATCTCTCGTTCCACCTCCTTTACAGAAGCAATCTCAAGCTCAAGCTGCTTCAAAACTTCTTGGGGAAGACTATCCGCTAACCGAAATGTGATTGACTGAAGTAACTCTTTACGATCGCAATGGGGAAGGTAGCCACGTGAATACCACTCACGAGGAGCTGTAACAGCGGCTCGGCCATCACCGTTATCATGCCTTTCTTCCTGTTTTTTTTCAAAGTCCTTCATGTGGTTTAATCCCGGCAACACCTGGGAGCGCCGAGCCCCAGCTCGGCATAACACTCCCCCTTTATAGAAATTATGTACTGGTAACCAAGCAGTGAAATACAATCCTGGGAGCGCCGAGCCCCAGCTCGGCATAACACTCTCCCCCTTTATAGAAATTATGTATAACATCTTCTCCAAGGCAGTAGCAACTGCTTTCTTGATTAAAAAGTGTAGCTGTTTTTGTTTGACTATTATTATTACGGAATCAATTCTAGTTGAACGCTTATTGCTATCAATAAAGCCTCAACCTCATGAGAAATCTCATACACCTTCAATGAAGGCAGAGGCAGTTGCTTTGCAAAAGGTCCACACCTGCTATAACTTCATCCCCAGCACTTTCCTTCTCAGTACTTTTCATCTTCCCTTTTCTTAAACTTAAGTTTTCTGAGTTTTTCACCAAAAAATCTGGCACTCCAAAGTTTAAGACTATGTTGATCAGTAACAGGCAAAAATGGGGCAACATCCTGCGCAGCATCGATCCATGAAATGGCCTCAATCTTCTGCTTCAACGCAACATTAAGCCAAATTGTATCAACAGTCAAGATCTCTCCTGCCCAAGGGCCATATTGTTGCAGTGCATTCTGCAAAAGTTTCAGATTTGGAGCGATACCACCGGCAACATACCAGCTGAAATCAAACCAATCACGACCTTTAAGATAGGGTCTACAGAGCAACGCATGGATTTTGAGCGCGAAATTACTGGAAAGATCCTGAGCACAAAGCTCAAAATCAAGAGGAAAATCAAGATAATGATATTCGAATAATGACCCCTGAGGAGGGCTTGTGTCGATTTCAAGCTTGACCTTTAATTTCCGGCTATTGCTACCTCCGTAGAATGATAGATTGAGCTGGCGACCGATAGAATCATCCTTCAACAAGGCCTGTCGAACAGCACGATCCATGTTGCCACGGTCGACCAGTTCACACCGGATGCCGAATTCAGCCAGCACCTCACCGAGGGTTTCAAAATAAGGAGCCCATACAAAATCCGGGCTTGGCTTACGCGAAATAAAATCCAAATCTTCTGAAAAGCGAGGCAAGCTATTCAAAATGCGCAAGCTGGTACCACCTTGAAAAGCAGCAAGTTCAAAAAAATCAGCACGCCACAGAGCGTAAAGTGTCACTTCCTGCAAAATCTCCTTGAGTGCCTGTTCTTCCGCTCGGGCATCCGCGGCAGCATATCGTTCAAGACGTTTGCGCAACAACTCAATCATGCTTTAAGCTCCCTCTGAAGTGCCAAAATGCATGATGACACACGTTTGTGCTTATAAACAAAAAGCATACGTTGCAACTCCTCATCCTCAATCTGTGCGAGCAAATCCGCATCAATCCGCATACTTTCAATAAAAGCCATAATACCCGAAACATCTACCTTTCGAAGGCAAACAATATCCAGTAATGCCCGCAATGGCTGTGCGACCAGTGCGGACTGGCCCACAAATACTTGGCGATCAACACTTTCTAAAAAATAGCCCGCGCATAAAGCCAATGGGTAAAATCGGAAAAGACCAAACTCTTTCACATCCATTGCCTGTCGCCGAATCCCCGGGGTGACTCCCATTGTTACCGGTGTAGATTCAGGAATCCATCCATGAAAACTGAGAGCCGTTTCAAATGAAACATAAGAACCAGGTAGCAAGGACTGCGCCAATACAAAGGGATGGACCTTACGATCCCTCTTGGCTGAAGAAAGAAGGTAAAGACCACGACGCAAGTGCAACAACTCACCCCGATGCAAAGCGCGATTAACCAAGTTATACCGGCGCTGCGGCGTACCATCAAGGATGCGCGCCAATTGGCCTTCCGTGACAACACGATCAGCCCAATGAGCCTGCTGGATTTTTTCGATAAGTACATTCATCATTTGCAAGATACTTTCACATTATGAAAGTATCAAACATTTTTATACACAACAAAACATCCCACATCTTTCTTCCCTCAGTACTTCTTATCTTCCCTATTCCACCGTAACCGACTTTGCAAGATTACGCGGCCTGTCCACGTTGCATCCACGAAGCGTAGCTAAATGATAAGAAAAAAGCTGAAGAGGAATCACGCTCAAAAGCGGAGTAACAAAATCCGAAGCTCGGGCATTGCCATCACCGTTCTCAAGCTTCTCTTCTTTGCTTTTTTCAGAGTTCTTCATTTGGCTTAATCCCGGGAACACCTGGGAGCGCCGAGCCCCAGCTCGGCATAACACTCTCCGCCTTTATAGAAATTATGTACTGGTAACCAAGCAGTGAAATACAATCCCGGGAGCGCCGAGCCCCAGCTCGGCATAACACTCCGCCTTTATGGAAATTATGTATAACATCTTCTCCAAGGCGGTAGCAACAGCTTTCTTGATTAAAAAGTGTAGCTGTTTTTGTTTGACTATTATTATTACGGAATCAATTCTAGTTGAACGCTTATTGCTATCAATAAAGCCTCAACCTCATGAGAAATCTCATTCACCTTCAATGAAGGCAGAGGCAGTTGCTTTGCAAAAGGTCCACACCTGATATAACTTCCCTCACCCCTTCCTTCCTCACCCCTCTCTTTCTTATCGTCCTCATCACTTCTTCCCTTTCTTCCCCCCTCAAACCAAAAAAAGAGGTCCCAAAAACCTCTTTCCCCAGTACTCTCTTCCTCAGCACTTCTTATCTTCCTTC
>JAPLFE010000086.1 GCA_026390855.1 Chlorobiales bacterium
GACCTTGGCTTTGAATTCACTACTGAAACTTTTCCGTTTCTTTTCACTCATAACCTGCTCCGGTTTTGGGCAAGTTACCAACTTAATCCAGTGTCTAAAAATCCGGGTCCACTATACATCTCATCATGAGTGTTTGGGCCAAACGAAAAAGCTGTAATTTCAAACCTGGATCTATCATGTATTTCAAATAATTCTACACTTAATTGAGAGAGAGGATGGTTTCTAAAATCCGCCGAGAAGTATCCAATACGGATTTTATCACCCCTTTTTCGCTTTGGAATGTCTGGAAACGCTTGATTACGTGGATATTTTTCTTTGACATAGAGCTGCGCAGCAGTTTGTTGTAAAGGAAGAGAATCTATGACCGACAAAACACAAAATGGAGGTGAAGCTTTTTTATGGCACTTAATTTTCTCTGCAAGTTGACATACGTAACCATCAATAGTATCCCAATCACACATCAGCATCTTTATATACAACCGCATTCCATGCAAAAAGTCAAGATCAGGATTAAGTGAAATGCTATTTTCATAACTCGCAGATGCCTCTTCATACAGCTTCAGTTCCTGTAGTACAATCCCTCGATTAAAGTAAGCCTCTGCATAATCTGGTTTGAGCGCTAGAGCTTTCTCATAACTCTCCAGCGCCTTTCCATACTGCATCAACTCCTTGAACGCATTCCCTCGATTAGAGTAAGCCTCTGCATAGGTTGGGTTGATCGCTAGAGCTTTCTCATAACTCTCCAGCGCCTTTCCATACCGCATTAACTCCTTTAACGCATTCCCTCGATTAGAGTAAGCCTCTGCATAGGTTGGGTTGAATTCAAGAGCCCTCTCAAAATTAAACAATGCGTCTTCATACCGCTTCATCTCATATAACACCACACCAAGATTATAGTAAGCCTCTGTATAATCTGGTTTAAGTCCAAGAGCCTTCTTATAACTCAACAAAGCCTCGTCATACAGCTTCAGCTCCTGTAGTACATTCCCTCGATTTGAATATGCCTCTGCATAATCAGGTTTGACAGCAAGAGCCTTATTATACATTAACAGCGCCTCACGATACCTCTTCAACTCCTTTAGGGCAATTCCACAATTATTAAGCGATCGAGGATGATTGGGATTGATTGTAAAAGCCTTTCCAAATAACTCCACAGCACGTGATAATTGTTTTTTTTGCACAGCAATTGCAGCCAGAAACTGGAGCGCATCAAAATGGTCAGGCTGTAAACTTAATATTTCCTGGTAGAGAGCTTCAGCTTCTGCTATATGGCCTTTGCGATGTAAAGCAACTGCCTTTTCAATCTGAGTAACAGTATCCAAAGGTGATGAACTTAGCATTTTTAAAATGAACCCGAAGTATTGTTTTGAAAGCTGTACCCATAGAATGTATGATCTTTGAACAAAAAAAACTTGTCCATAGAGTACAGTTTCAGACCAGAGAGGCTAAGAGGCTATAAATAAATACTTATATTAAACAGCAAATTCCAAGTGCGTTTTTGCCTCCATAAATGAAGGATCGTAAAAAATAGAAATCAATCTTATCACCGAATTCTATATGGAGCAGGACATGCCTGTCAAAATAAAATCCTGTTTCATGATACCATTAATGAGATTTTATGACGTTGATGTCAAAAACGTTGCGCGACTGTTGTCTTATTCGGCTGAATCAATTTACAGGGAAAAGCCATTCTGTTAAAAATTAACAGGGCTGTGCATTAAACATATCCAAAAGAGAATCTTTTCAACTAAAGGTTTTGAGTATGTCAGACTGGACCGACGGTTATATGGCCGATATAGGCTACACTTTTGGTTATTACACAGAATTAAACCCTTTGAGGGTAAAATTAGCTTTTTTGAATTCAGGAATCGTATGTCCTGAAAGAATAACTGCTTGTGAGTTGGGTTTCGGTCAGGGATTAAGCTCAAATATTCATGCCGCTGCTACACTCACCCAATGGTACGGCACTGATTTCAATCCTGCACAGGCAGGCTTTGCACAGGAACTCTCTGCGGTAACTGGATCTGGTGCAAAATTATATGACGAAGCTTTCGATGCGTTTTGTAACCGTAAGGATCTTCCCGACTTTGACTACATCGGTCTTCATGGAATCTGGAGTTGGATTTCTGATGAAAACCGTACAGTAATTATTGATTTCATCCGCCGAAAATTAAAAGTCGGAGGTGTGCTCTATATGAGTTATAACACCATGCCAGGATGGGCTACCTTTGCACCGATGCGTCATCTTTTGACCCAGCATTCCGAAGTAATTGGTTCTGAAGGCCATGGAATCGTGAGCCGCATTAATGGCGCCATAGATTTTAGTGAAAAGTTGCTGGCTACAAACCCAACCTATAGTCGAGCAAATCCGCATATTGTCGAGCGTATTAAGAAAATAAAAGATCAAAACCGCCACTACCTGGCCCACGAATATTTCAACCAGGATTGGCAACCTATGCATTTTGCCACCCTTGCCGATTGGCTATCTCCCACCAAGGTAAGTTATTCCTGCTCAGCAAATTACCTTGACCATATTGATGCAATCAATCTTACACCTGAACAACAAGCGTTTCTCCAGGAAATTCCTGACTTGATGTTTCGTGAGAGTGTACGGGATTTCATGGTCAACCAGCAGTTTCGAAAAGATTATTGGGTCAAAGGAGTCCGGAAATTATCTCCACTTGAACAAGCAGAAGCTTTGCGGCAGCAGAAAATTGTACTTGTGAATCACCGCGAGGAAGTCTCACTTAAGGTCACCGGTTCAATGGGTGAAGCAACAATGAGTGAGAGTATTTATAATCCCATCCTCGATGTTTTATCTGACCATAAAACGAAAACACTCGGATACATTGAACAAGCTGTTAAGGGAAACGGAATAGCATTTCCGCAGGTTTTGCAAGCTGTTATGCTACTTACCGGCGCAGGTCACATAGCGCCGGCACAGGATGACGCCATGGCAGCCAAAACGAAGCGTCATACTGAAAAATTGAACGCATATCTTATGGCAAAAGCAAGGAGTAGTGGCGACATATCCATTCTTGCCAGCCCGATTACAGGCGGTGGACTTGCTGTTGGTCGGTTTCAGCAACTGTTTCTCCTTGCAATCAGTCAGGGCAAAAAACAATCACCCGAATGGGCTCAATTTGTTTTGCAGATTCTTGGTGTACAAGGTCAAAAAATTATTAAAGACGGTAAAATGCTGGAGAGTCCTGAAGAAAATCTTGCAGAACTTACCGATCAAGCCCGAACCTTTGCTGAAAAACAGTTACCACTTTTAAAGGCATTGCTGATTGCGTGAATGAAATGCCATCTCCCTTTCCCATAAGCATTGGCGAGGGAAAACACAACAAGAAACAACCGATCAACTGCAAGCATAGGCTCAAAAGAGAAGAAAGTAACCCCGTTTATATCAACAGTTGCTTATTTCGTTTCATATATCCAGACGAACAAATTCTTCGCGCTTCAATCCTGCCCCCCAGTCGATAACTGCGACCTCACGAATGTTCACAACAAGTCGGGAATCTATTTTCAACAGAAATGAACGTAATGTACTGGATTCTTCTTCAGTGAGGCGGCGCTCTGCTTGTACAAAAAAATCGATATCACCATTTTTTTGTTGTACCATGCGAAATTCTTTAATGACATGAAGTTCCCCAATATCATCACCATAGAAATTCATTGCTCTGAGCTCACCGTCAGGAAGCTTGATCAAATTACGTTTCCGCC
>JAPLFE010000136.1 GCA_026390855.1 Chlorobiales bacterium
ATGGGGGTCTGATTTTGCAAAACATCAGTTTAACTCTTCAGCTTTTCAAAGCCAGGAACTTGATACCGTTATCGAAGAACTCAATCATCCACTTCCAGATGCACGAAAACTGGCTCTGTGGAAAACATACCAAAAAATCCTGCACGATGAACAACCGAGAACCTTCCTCTATTACTACGATGAGCTTGAAGGATTCAACCGACGCATCAAAAACTCTGAAGTCAACCTTATCTCTACACTTTATAATGCTTATGACTGGAGCATACAATAGCCGTCAGTAATCAGCTTATAAGGCTTGACTTGTCGCCACTACTGATTTTTACTATATTCAACAACTTTTCTAAAAAGCAGTTACTGATTTTCTGCAATCACCAGTGAACTCATTGTTTTATGCCCCGTTACACACCTGAACAACTTGAGCGACGAAATGCATCGGTCTGGACAAAAGTACAGGGAATCCTGGCACCAATTCAGTTTTTGATGTTTCTTGTCGGCGTCACCGTCACCTACCTCTATCAATCCCACATCTGGATTGACAACTTTTACTGGATTACTTTTTTTGTGATCCTGAAAACCCTCATGCTTTTATTGATTTTTATAACAGGGGGTTTTTTTGAAAAAGAGGTCTTCGGTCAATTTGCTTTTGCACCAGAATTTTTCTGGGAGGATTTTGGCAGTGCAATAGCTATGGTGGTTCATATATCGTACTTTATCCTTTTCTTTATAGGACTTAATGAAACCATTCTTATCCGGACTGCCCTGCTGGCATATCTGAGTTATCTTATTAACGCTGCGCAATTCGTCATCCGTCTGCTCCTTGAAAAGCACAATGAAAAAAAGCTGAAACAGCATCAGATAAACTGAGTAACATCGACTGACAAAACGTTATGAAAGCAAAAGCTATTGTCTTCAGAGGTGTTAGACAGATAGAACTCTGTGAAGTTTCCCTGAAACCTCTCTCATCCACTGACGTGCTTGTTGAAACATACTGGTCGTCTATCAGTACCGGTACGGAAAAAATGGCCTATAACGGCCTTATCCCTTCATGGCCATTTATCTTTCCCTTTATTCCAGGATATGAAACTGTTGGAAAGATCATAGAGGCTGGTGATCATGTCAACCAGAGCTTGATCGGTAAATTTGCCTATGTTGCAGGATCTTTCGGTTATGAGGGAGTTAATGCTGCTTTCGGAGGAGCATCAGAATATATTGTCTGCCCGGTTGAAAGCATTACCTTGCTTGACAATATCGATAATCCAGAATGCGGCATTGCCCTGCCGCTGGGAGCGACAGCCCTTCATATCGTCGATCTTGCGAAGGTTAAAAACAAGAAAGTGCTTGTACTTGGTCAGGGTGCTGTCGGAATTCTTGCCACCGAACTGGCAAAGCATATGGGAGCTACTCTTGTAGCCGCGACAGACACACAGAAAAACAGACTGAACTATTCAACAGCTGACTTGAGGGTCAACGCTGAGACCGACGATGTCTCTGCAGCGCTTGCCGGGCATGAATTTGACGTTCTGATAGACAGCACTGGAATCATGAGCGCCATTGATACTGGACTCCGGTTTTTGAAATTTCATGGAGTCGTTCTTCTGGGAGGCTATTATCAAAGAATAAACATCGATTACTCACAGGCTTTTCAAAAAGAACTTTCGTTTATTGCTGCCAAACAATGGGCTAAGGGTGATCTTGAGCGCGTAAAAGAACTTATTGCTCAACATAAACTCAATGCAGAAAGGATTTTTACCCATCAGCATACTGTCGAAGATGATATCTCTTCGGCTTATCTGCAGGCATTCAATGATCCTGACTGCCTGAAAATGATTCTTGTCTGGAAAACAGCTATAACATAGGATAACACAGCCCCCTCAAACCGGATAATCATAACGCAGCGATCGAATGGCAGCAAGAACAATAGCTATCTACGGCAAAGGTGGCATAGGAAAAAGCTTTACAACAACCAACCTCAGCGCCACGTTCGCTCTCATGAATAAACGGGTTCTACAGCTTGGCTGTGATCCAAAACACGATTCGACGACCTCTCTATTCGGAGGCATACCACTGCCTACCGTGACGGAGGTTTTTGCTGAAAAGAACGCCTTGAACCAGCAAGTCTCAATCAGCGACATTGTCTTCCGAAGGGATATACCAGATTTTCCCCAGCCCATTTATGGCATTGAACTTGGAGGGCCTCAGGTTGGCAGAGGTTGCGGCGGAAGAGGAATTATCTCTGGGTTCGAGACCCTTGAAAAACTCGGAATCTTCAATTGGGATATCGATATCATCCTGATGGACTTTCTCGGAGATGTTGTCTGTGGAGGGTTTGCTACGCCGCTGGCCCGTTCACTCAGCGAAGAAGTAATTCTTGTCACCAACAATGACAGACAATCCATCTTTACCGCAAACAATATTTGCCAGGCAAACAACTATTTCAGAACTATAGGAGGACAATCCAGACTGCTTGGGTTGATTATCAACAGGGACGATGGCAGCGGAATTGCTGAAAAATATGCAGAGGCTGCAGGCATTACCGTATTGATGAACGTACCATATAACGCTGAAGCGCGTGATAAGGATGACAGCTTCGACTTTGCCATCAGGCTGCCAGCAATTCGAGAAAAATTTCAGACGCTTGCTCATGAAATTCTTGAAAACAAAATCACACCCTGCGAAGCCGGCGGCCTTGATTTTATGAGCTTTGTCCGGCTGTTTGGTGATGTCAGTGATGATGCGCCAATACCTGCAACTGCTGAAGAGCTTTTTGGACAATCAGTAAGATCTTCGGGTACAGCTCAGCCATTTCAAAGCATGTCCTTCGACAATGACAATCTGAAAATGAACAGATGCGTTGACAAGCTTGCTGCTGAAGAAAAAGAGGTTTACAAGATGATGGAACTGGAGAAAAAAAGTATCGGAGAGGTTGCGGAACTGACGCATCGAGAAGAATCAGCGGTCCAGGAGCTTTTTTCAAGCGCCCGGACACATCTGAAACGACTTTTCTTTGAAAATTAGCTGTTCGCTTTTTTCGTTGCTTTTTGCCTTAAGTTCACGTCAAGAATCTTCTTCCGTAGTCGGATACTCTGGGGAGTTACCTCAAGAAGCTCGTCATCATTGATAAACTCAAGTGCCTGTTCCAGGGAGAGAATTTTTGGAGGAGTCAGGCGAAGCGATTCGTCGGTTCCTGAAGAACGCATGTTGCTGAGCTTTTTAGTCTTGCAAACATTGATAGTAATATCAAGTCCTCTTGTCGACTCACCAACAATCATCCCTGCATAGACCTTCGTGTTTGGCGATACAAAAAAAGTACCACGATCTTCAAGCGCGCTCAGTGAGTATGCAACACAAGTTCCTGTTTCAGCAACAACAAGTGCACCGCTCTCTCTTGATGGCAATTTGCCCTTGAATGGCTGGTAGTTCAGGAACACATGTGACAGTATTCCCTCGCCTTTCGTATCGGTAGTGAACTCAAGGTTGTAACCAATCAGACCCCTTGTAGGAATCTCAAATTCAACCCTGACCATTCCACCGCGAAGAGTACCCATATGAGTCATTTCAGCCTTTCTGCGACCCATTTTTTCAATAATCACACCAGTATACTCTTCTGGAATATCTATAGTAACACTCTCAATCGGCTCAAGCAGGTTGCCATTCTCATCATTGTGCATGATAACTTCAGGCCTTGCGATAGCAAGTTCATAACCTTCACGCCTCATGGTTTCAATCAGAACAGAAAGATGAAGCTCCCCTCTTCCTGAAACTCGGAAGGTGTCGGCACTGTCCGTCTCCTCAACGTTAAGAGCAACATTGGTCATTTTCTCTTTCATCAGTCGCTCGCGGATCTTCCGGCTGGTAACTTCCTTACCCTCAAGCCCGGCAAAGGGAGAGTCATTCACCGAAAAAAGCATGGAAAGTGTCGGCTTGCTGATGTCGAAGGATGCAAGCGATACTGGATCGTCAACAGATGCGAGTGTCATACCGACTGTGGCATCGGGTATACCTGCTATGGCTATAATATCACCTGAGGTTGCCTCTTTGGACTCAACTTTCTGCAGCTTATCGAACTGAAATACTTTTGTGACGGTTCCCTTACCCATCACACCATCAGGACCGACGACTGCGAGTTGGCTGCCGGGGCTTACTTTACCGCGCTGGATACGACCGATTGCTATCTTGCCGATATAATCGCTATAGTCAAGCGTGGTCACGAGCATCTGGAATCCTCCGTCGTCATGGGCAACTGGCGCTGGAATCTCCTTGACAATCATGTCAAGCAAAAGGCTCATATCGCCATCTTCATCGTCCATGCTGTATTTTGCAACACCATTTTTCGCAGAAGTAAAGATATAAGGAAAATCAATCTGATGTTCTTCGGCTCCAAGGGCAATAAAGAGGTCAAGAACCTGATCGTGAACCTTGACAGGATCCGACTGGGGACGGTCTATTTTATTAATAACAACAATAGGCTTCAAATGCAATTCAAGGGCTTTACGCAGTACAAACTTGGTCTGCGGCATTGGACCTTCAAACGCATCTACGAGAAGCAGAACACCATCAACCATCTGTAAAATACGCTCTACCTCACCACCAAAGTCGGCATGGCCCGGTGTATCAACGATATTAATTTTATAATCTTTGTAAACAGCAGCAGCATTTTTTGAAAATATGGTAATGCCCCTCTCTCTTTCCTGAGGGTTCGAATCAAGGACACGGACGTTTACCTGTTGATTATCCCTGAAAGCACCTGTCTTTTGAAAAATTGAATCAACCAGTGTCGTTTTTCCATGATCAACGTGAGCGATAATGGCTATATTTCTAATATTCTTTGTCGAACTCATCTTTTTTCCTTGTAAATAAGTATATTTGTATCCCGTATTGGCCGGAATATACATTTTTTCTTTGTAATTATGGCACAATCTTTGTGCCCGGGAAAACACGTAGATTGATAATAAACCCGGAGTTCAAAGACCCCATGCAATTGCCATCCACCCCACTTATACCTGGACAATGAATAATATATTACTCAACCATTTACCACTACTTGTCCTTAATCAGGTCGTTTCAATGCTCTATCTGGGCACAACTTTTCTTTACGGAGCCCATTTTTTCAAGGACGTCCAGTTTGCAAAAACATACAAACAGCCACTTCTTGCACTAACTGTTCTGAGCCACGTAGTGTATCTCGGACTATTAACCTCTCTTGAAGGATATAAGATCAGTTATTCGACTGTTAATCTCATGACAATGGTAGCGCTAACCTTAACAATTACCTACCTCTTCATAGAGTTTACGACAAAAAGTGATAAAACAGGGTTTTTTGTTATTGCTTTTGCCTCCGGGGCACAGCTTATTTCCTCAATTATGACAACCCAGATACCCAATACAGGAATTGAAAAATTCACAGGTATAGGAATGGGCGTACATTTGATTGCTGCCATTTTCGGCTTCAGCGCAATAGCTATTGCTGGTCTATACAGCATTCTCTATCTCCTTCTGTTCCGACAAATTCAGCAAAATCGTTTTGAGCTACTATTTCAACGCCTTCCTAATCTTGAAGTGCTTGAAAAGCTCACCATGCATGCTGTAGCTTTCGGGTTTCTTTTCCTTTCTATTACACTTTTTGCTGGTATTATGGAGCAACAAGCTTCCGGCTTAGCCATAGGTCTGTTTGAACCAAAGCTTGTAACACTGGTCATTATTTGGTTACTCTATGGAACAAGCATCTTTATCAAGCCGATAATCGGCTGGGACATAAAGCATATGGCTTATCTGTTCATTTTTCTGTTCGTTTTCATCACATTATTGATTGTCCTGATGACGTTTTTATCACCGACATTCCATAAGCTGACCTTATAATTACTTGTTTTTGAAAATATGGGCTTTTACGATATATTTAAAGCTCATTACCTTGTATCGTAATCAGCTCACTTAAACAACCCTGCTATGAACATCATTTCAGTTGGTGTCAACCATAAAACTGCACCTATTGAAATCCGCGAAAGAATCTCCCTTTCAGAAGTTCAAAACAAGGAGTTCATTACTGGTCTTATTTCAAGCGGACTGGCCCATGAAGCCATGGTGATTTCCACCTGTAACCGTACTGAACTATATGTTGTACCCGCAATGCATGAAGTTACGGGAGAGTTCCTCAAAGAGTATCTCATTTCTTTCAAGGATGCACGCAAAGAAGTACGACCAGAGCACTTCTTCAGTCGTTTTTATTGCGGTACAGCACGCCATATTTTTGAAGTTGCAAGCGCGATTGATTCGCTAGTTCTTGGTGAAGGCCAAATACTTGGCCAGGTTAAAAACGCCTATCGTATTGCAGCAGAAACACAGTCTGCAGGCATTCTTATTACACGCCTCTGCCACACAGCATTCAGTGTTGCAAAAAAAGTAAAGACAAAAACCAAAATAATGGAGGGGGCGGTTTCGGTAAGCTATGCGGCCGTCGAACTTGCACAGAAGATTTTTTCGAACCTGTCATTGAAGAAGGTTTTGCTTGTCGGGGCAGGGGAAACGGGTGAACTGGCAGCAAAACACATGTTCCAGAAAAACGCCCGTAATATCGTTATTACAAACAGAACGATTTCAAAGGCAGAAGCTCTCGCCGAAGAATTAGGAACAAATCAGGTACTTCCTTTTGAAACATTTAAAAATAATCTTCACGAGTTTGATATCATCATTACGGCGGTGAGCACTAAGGAGTATATCCTTAATGAGACGGAAATGCACCAGAGCATGCTCAAACGCAAACTGAAACCAGTCATCATTCTTGACCTTGGATTACCGCGAAATGTTGATCCTGATATTTCAAAGTTGCAGAACATTTTCCTTAAGGACATTGATGCCCTGAAGCATATCATTGACAAAAACCTTGAACGACGAAGCGCTGAACTGCCAAAAGTCAATGCCATTATCGAAGAGGAACTCGTGGCTTTCGGGCAATGGATCAACACATTGAAAGTCCGTCCTACCATTGTTGATCTTCAGTCAAAGTTTATTGAAATCAAGGAAAAAGAGATTGAACGATACCGCTACAAGGTCAGCGAAGAGGAGCTCGCAAGAATGGAACACCTTACCGACAGAATCCTGAAAAAAATCCTTCATCACCCAATCAAAATGCTCAAAGCTCCTATTGATACAATGGATTCAATACCGAGCAGAGTCAATCTTGTACGCAACGTATTTGATCTTGAAGAACCAAATCAGTCACACTAAATAAAAATCTGTAATTGCATTGAAAAAACAGCTCATCATCGGCACAAGATCCAGCCCCCTCGCTTTGTGGCAGGCAGAATTCACTAAAACAGAACTTTCCAGACATTTTCCTGAGCTTGAAATCACGCTGAAACTGGTTAAAACAACCGGCGACGTACTTCTTGACTCTCCCCTGTCCAAAATTGGGGATATGGGCCTGTTTACCAAGGATATTGAAAAACATCTGATCACCAAGGAGATCGATCTTGCTGTTCACAGTTTAAAGGATGTGCCTACAAGTACACCTGAAGGACTTCTTATTACATCCTTTACTGAGCGCGAGGATACAAGGGATGTCATTATTTCAAGGAATGGCGCGAAACTGAAAGATCTGCCTCAAGGTGCAAAGGTCGCTACAAGCAGCCTTCGTCGTATGTCGCAGCTGTTGAGCATGCGTCCTGATTTTGAGATTTGCGATATCAGAGGTAATCTCAACACACGATTCCAAAAGTTTGATGAGGGTAAATTTGACGCCATGATGCTTGCTTATGCAGGTGTCTACCGTCTGAATTTCAGCGACCGCATTTCTGAAATTCTTCCTCATGAAGTCATGCTTCCAGCAGTAGGTCAAGGAGCTCTTGGTATTGAGACTCGTGTTGACGATGAGCAGACCAGAGAGATCGTCAGAATCCTCAATCATTCCACTACAGAATACTGCTGCCGTGCTGAACGGGCATTGCTTCGTCACTTACAGGGTGGTTGCCAGATTCCTATCGGCGCCTATGCCTCATTTAAAAACGGAACGTTAAAACTTCTTGCCTATGTCGGTTCGGTCGACGGCAAAGTAGGTTTGCACAATGAGATCACAAAAACCGGTCTTACGTCGCCAGAACAGGCAGAAGAAGTCGGTATTGAACTGGCAAAGGAACTGCTGAAACAGGGAGCTGAAAAAATTCTGTCGGAAATCCGCAAAACCCGCTGATGAAAACTGTCCTTGTCACGCGTCCGAAACACCAGGCAGCCTCGTTTGTTAAAGAACTGGAACAATATGGCCTGAACTCTTTTGTCTTTCCGACAATCGAGATTAGGCCGGTTCCCGGTTGGAAAGTCCCCTTGCTCAGCCAGTTCGATGGCATTTTTTTTACAAGCCCGAACAGTGTCAGTTTTTTTATGGAACCATTAATACGTGAGTCTCCAGAAGAACTGATAACCCTTCAAAAAATAAAGGTTTGGGCTGTAGGAAAAACAACTGCACAAGATCTTGCCCTGCACGGTGTCATCACTGAACCGATTCCGAAAATTGCTGATGCTGTAACGCTGATGGAGGAGATCGGCAATGAGGCAATCGCCGGAAAAACTTTTCTCTTTCTAAGAGGAAGTCTTTCTCTAGGAACAATTCCTTCCATCATCAAAAAGCGGGGAGGAACATGTGTTGGATTAACCGTTTATGAAAATCTGCCCCCTTCGCTTGAAGAGAGTACTCATGTAAAAAAACTGCTGGAAAAGGGCGAACTTTCCTGTCTTTCATTTACCAGCCCATCAACAGCTGTCAATTTTTTTGAAGCTCTCGGCACAACCACTATTCCTGACGGTGTCCAGATTGCAGCCATAGGAACAACAACAGCTAACGCTCTCAAAAAGCTGGGTCTCCCTGTTGATGTAATCCCAGAAGATTTTAATGCGTCAAGCTTTGCAAAAGCAATAGCCAAAGCGCTGCAGTAACAAGTGGTCTCACTTTTCAACCTCTTTCTATATCGTTCAAATCGTCATCAATATCTGGAAGGTCGTCTTCCAAAAAGACTGGACCTGCACATTCCGGCTGTTCAGAGGCCATCATTACTTCCTGAAAAAGCGGTAATTGCCGGTCGTACTCTGTTGTGTTATATCGGGAAGCTTTGCTCCGTTTAACAGCAAAATCATCAATACTCTCCATATCATCTTTTCCATTTTCTTCAAGATTGGGAATTGCCCTTTGTTGAGTATGTGATGTTTTTTTCTGCCTGGATGACGCACGTCTGTTCAATGCCTCAATCGACTCAAATTGCTGTTCCAGAGTTTCCCTGACAGATTCTTCAAGCTCGATACGCATTGCATGCAGCAACTGCACGGAATCAGACCGATGTAGAGCGAGTTCCCTGCGCAGCTCTCTGCCTGTTTTTTCAATTTCCTTTCTTTCACGGCCTGGCCAACCGATCAGCATCATAGCAAGTAAGCTGATAAGTAAGACAACAATAACAACAAGGAGCACTGTTACCATCATAATTTATCATACCTGGTTATCTATAGCCTCCAGAAGCTCTGAACCAATTACCTTATTCGCGCTGACAAGACCTTCACCGGATATTGTTGTCACACCTCGATAATCAAAACAGCATCCACCAGCTTCTATCACGACTGGAATAAGCGCAGCACAATCCCATGGGTTCATAACTTTATCCACAGCAACTTCAGCCCGTCCTGATGCCACAAGCATATGACCGTAACAATCACCCCAGCCACGCACAAGCCCTGCATCCCGGCGAAGCAGATCAACAGGGTGAATGGATGGGGGGTCAAGCAGATATTCTTTTTCTGTGTACAGTACAGTTGCTTCACTGATATTGGAAATAGAAGAAACCGTAATTGGTGATCCATTGAGAAATGCCCCATTTCCTCGCTCGGCATAATACAGTTCACCAAGCGCAGGAAAATGAACAACTCCAAGCTCCATGAATCCATCAACCTCTAAAGCAATCAAAACGCCATAAAGCGGAACTCTATGAATAAAGGCTTTGGTACCATCTATCGGATCAATAATCCAACGACGATTGTTTTCAGCAGGACGCTCATCAAATTCCTCACCAAGAAGTCCATCACCAGGAAACTTTGACATAATGGCTGCCCGTATAAGCTCTTCGGCTTGACGATCCGCTTCAGTAACAGGGGTTGAATCCCTTTTTGTAAAAACCTGAAGGGATTTACGGGAAAAAAAATCCAAGGTCAATCGTCCCGCCTGCTCAGCTAATTCAACGGCAAGCTGTAGTTCCTGTGTCATGGTTTTCCATTGTCTTTTAACATTATTTATATCTCTGTACAGGTATGGGCGGTTATTCCCTTTTTTTTTTCAATATTCAAGGGCAAAAGAACGCAAAAAAAGATATACAAATCGGCAGCATGTTCAGAAGTACAGCATAATCCAGGGACAAATCAAAGTCTCATCAGTACATATGGGAGATTATTCGGAAAGGAAACAGCCGCTTCTGAAGTTACTTAATCAATAGCATAAAACACAATGAAACGCTTAATTGCGGAACGCGAAAAGGCCCGCCTCGGAGGTGGAGAAAAACGCATAGAAGCACAACATAAAAAAGGCAAATTTACTGCGCGCGAACGTATCGACATGTTGCTTGATGAAGGCAGTTTTGAAGAATTCGATATGTTTGTCATGCACAGAACTACTGATTTTGGTCTGGATAAAGAGCGTTATCTTTCAGACGGGGTTATCACAGGCCATGGCACCATTGATGGACGCACCGTCTATATTTTCTCTCAGGACTTTACCGTTTTAGGTGGTTCTCTTTCAGAAACCAATGCTCTTAAAATCTGTAAGGTCATGGATCAGGCGATGAAGGTCGGAGCGCCTCTGATCGGGATTAATGACAGTGGAGGGGCAAGGATACAGGAAGGGGTGCGAAGCCTTTCAGGCTATGCAAGTATTTTTCAGCGTAACGTTATGGCATCGGGGGTCATTCCCCAGATATCAGCCATTTTTGGACCATGTGCAGGCGGTGCTGTCTACTCACCAGCACTCACTGACTTTGTTGTCATGGCCGAAAAAACCAGTTACATGTTTGTCACCGGACCAAAAGTAGTTAAAACGGTCACAGGCGAAACCATTACCGATGAGGATCTTGGCGGGGCAACAGTTCATGCCACTAAATCTGGAGTGACCCATTTTGTTGGTGCCAATGAAACTGAAGGAATACTCCTGATAAAAAAATTACTCAGCTACCTGCCCCAGAACAATCTCGAAGAGCCACCATTAGCCATCTGCAGCGACCCGGTTGACCGGTTGGATGAAAACCTGAATACCATCATTCCTGAAAAACCATCCACTCCCTACGATGTCAAAGATATCATTCATACCATCGCAGACAACGGTGAATTCCTGGAGGTACAAAGACAATATGCACGAAACATCGTTGTTGGTTTTGTAACCTTTAATGGTATTTCAACGGGCATTGTCGCTAATCAACCGAACTACCTTGCTGGCTGTCTCGACATTAACGCTTCTCGTAAGGCAGCGAGATTTGTGAGGTTCTGCGATGCTTTCAATATTCCTATCGTTACCCTCGTCGATGTGCCAGGATTCCTTCCGGGAAGCGCTCAGGAGTTTGAAGGAATTATCACTAACGGGGCAAAACTGATATTTGCTTATGGTGAAGCTACCGTTCCAAAAATCACCATTATCCTCCGCAAAGCCTATGGTGGGGCTTACATTGTCATGAGTTCCAAACAATTGCGTGGAGACGTTAATTATGCGTGGCCCTCTGCAGAAATTGCAGTCATGGGCCCTATGGGCGCTATTGAGGTACTTTATAATCGCGATCTGAATGCAATCGAAACCCCTGAAGAGCGCGCAAAATTTGTTTCAGATAATGCAAATGAATACCGTGAGAAATTTTCAAACCCCTACGAAGCTGCTAAGTACGGCTATATTGACGATATCATAGAGCCTCGAAATACACGGTTCAGAATAATCCGTGCATTACAGACGCTTTCAACAAAAAAAGATAGCAATCCTCCTAAAAAGCACTCTACACTACCACTTTAATTGTAAACATAACATTAATGACCACAGTCGTTCAACTGTTACCGATTGATCTCTCTGCTATCGGCAAGTTACATCTTACCTTTGCAGTCATAGGTTACAGCATCGTGTTTGTTTCGCTTTTTCTGCTCTATCTGGTGTTCAGTTTGCTGCCAATGTTGTTCACTCGTAACCTTAGGAGAAAATTTAAAAAAGAAGGTGGTGAGGAAAAAGCTGCTCTTGCCGACAATAAGGTACCGGGAGAAGTCAGTGCAGCAATCGCAACAGCTATATCACTGTATCTGGAAGAATTGCACGATCAGGAATCAGCTATTCTGACAATAAAAAAAGTTGGAAAAAGCTATTCTCCCTGGAATTCAAAAATCTACAATGTTATTAACTTTAACAGATTTCAACGATGAGGCGATATAAATTCACGATCAGCGGAAACAAGTATAACGTTGAAATCAAATCCTTTGAGGAAAACATTGCCGAAATCGAGGTGAACGGAACGTCCTACCAGGTTGAACTGGGTAAGGAAATCAAAACTCCTCAAACGCCAAAACTGGTTCGGTATACCCCTCCGACGACGCCAAAAGCACCGGCACTTAACACTCCTGGTCTTAGCTTAATCAAAGCCCCGCTTCCTGGCACAATTATCGCAATCACAGTACTGCCTGGCATGCAGATTAAACTCGACCAGCCAGTCATAATCCTGGAAGCCATGAAAATGGAAAACAATGTTTTTGCGGAAAAGTCTGGTACTGTTAAAACGGTACGAGTTGCTGTTGGCGATACCGTTATGCAGGGGGATATTCTGATTGAAATTGAATAACATCATTATGGAAGGAATTGTGCGGTTTTTTGAGAATTCTGGTTTTGCCAATGCAACCCCGGGACATTTTTTGATGATCCTGGTTGGACTGATATTTATTTTCCTCGCGATCCGATATGAGTATAAACCGCTTCTTCTTGTGCCGATAGGATTTGGCATTCTGATCGGTAATACCCCGTTTGTTGAACATACAGGTCTGCACCTTGGCATATATGAGGACGGCAGCGTCATGAATTATCTTTACATGGGGGTACTGAAAGGGATATTTCCACCTTTGATTTTTCTCGGAATCGGAGCCATGACCGATTTTTCGCCGCTGATCTCAAACCCCAAGCTTATTCTGCTCGGAGCTGCGGCCCAGATTGGCATTTTTTTGACCTATCTCGGCGCCATTTCACTGGGATTTACCAATCCCGAATCTGCATCAATCGGTATAATTGGCGGGGCTGACGGCCCAACAGCAATCTTTCTCTCTTCAAAGCTTGCTCCACATCTTATCGGATCTATCGCCATTGCTGCTTACTCTTATATGGCTCTTCTTCCTGTTATTCAGCCACCGATCATGCGTCTGCTGACTACAAAACAAGAGCGCAGAATAAAAATGAAACCGCCACGGTCAGTAAGTAAACTGGAAAAAACACTCTTCCCTGTAGTTGCACTTCTTCTTACAGGATTTATAGCTCCAGGCTCTCTGCCTCTTCTTGGTATGCTTTTTTTAGGCAATCTGCTGAAAGAGTCTATGGTGACAAAACGTCTTGCTGATACCGCTAAAAACACGATTATCGACATTGTGACCATTATCCTCGGCGTTACCATCGGAGCTTCCACTCAGGCAACAACATTTCTGACTCGAGAATCAATATTTATTTTTGTTCTCGGAGCAACTGCCTTTATGATATCAACCGCTGGTGGAGTACTTTTTGCTAAAATAATGAACTTTTTTCTGTCACCAGAAAACAAGATCAATCCTCTTATTGGTGCTGCAGGTGTCTCTGCGGTGCCCGACAGTGCGCTTGTTGTTCAGATTGAAGGACTTAAAGCCGATCCCGATAATCACCTGATCATGCACGCAATGGCTCCAAATGTGGCCGGTGTGATCGGTTCAGCTGTGGCCGCAGGCATAATGATGAGTTTGTTATTGAAATAAGCTCAGCTTACGCTTATTTCACATGGAAACAGAAAACAAGATATTGAAACCTGAGAATGTGAAGAGAAGATCATAGCACCCGACCTATCAAGACACCTTTCAAGCGGATGCCAATATTAAATCAACGAGGTGATTTTCTGTAGAAGCACTATGCTATCGACTGGTTTGATAAGATAATCATTCATACCACTCTGCTTTGCCATCGAAACAGTTTCGTTACTCGAATCACCACTCAAACCTATAATCGGAATGTTTCTAAAGTAATGTTTTCCCAAACGAATCCGCTTTGTCGCTTCAAGACCATCAAGTACAGGCATCTGAATATCAATGAGCAATAAATCACAATGATGGTTTTCCAGTTTATCAAGAGCCTCTTTCCCGTTTGATGCCTCCAAAACCGTTATGCCATGCTGCTTAAGCATACTTCGTATTACCATAAGGTTGATTGCTGAATCATCTACAACAAGAACAACTTTTCCAGAGAGGGAGCCTTTTTGTTTTGCAGGTTTCGCTTTGAGAGAGGTTGCCAGTACCTGTAAAAACTCTGAAAGAACCAGAGGTAAGGCAATCAGTCCCTGTATACCTGACTTCTCAACCCGCGCACGCACAATGAAAAAAGGTTCCTTGGTATAGACGACTATTGGCAAAAAATTTCCACTACATCTTATTCTGTAAGCTAACCCATAACAATCAAAATCCGGTGAGTCAAGATTGACAAGAAGAAGGTCATATCGATCTGAGTCTATCATCCTCATTGCCTCAGTCCCACTGGTAGCCTCCTCTGCCTTTACTCCAAAAGGAACAAGGTAACTACGAATCTGAACCAGATTCTCAGTATCATCATCGACAAGCAAAAGCCTTTTCCCGGAAAATAAAGCTTTATTATCAGTGTAGAGTTTTGACTCGAAGGAGGCAATATCAGACTCGCCGACTACAGGGAAACTCAGAATAAATTCGGTAAACTCTCCCTGAACTGAATTACAGGTAATATCTCCTCTAAAAGCATGCATGACCCTCTTGCAGTAGCTGAGACCAAGCCCTGTACCCCCTTTTCTTCCTGAAGTAAAAAATGGGTCAAAAAGCTTACTAAGAATTTCTTTTGAAACGCCAGGACCGGTATCCCTGACATAGACCATATTTCGAGTTTCACCACGCTGAAAATGAATAGCTATATATCCATCAGGATAGGAACGTAAAAAATACAGGGCATTCATGATCAAATTGAAAAGCACAAAAATATACATGGTTTCGGCCCCAAAAAACATAAAGTCATCACTCCCCCTGAAATGAATGCGTTCCCGCTCCTGCTCCGATTCATAGCTATATTCATCAAGAGCCTTGCGAGTCAATGCGAAAATGGAAAAATAGGCAAATCCTTTCGATTGAAAATCGTCCTCCTTGACCTCATCAAGAATCATATCAATAACCTGTATACCCCTATTGACCGCCATCTGACCTTGAGCAACCCTTTGATAGATTTTATCGAGACCACTAACAGTGATCATCGGCATAAGACTCTCTGAATGATATCGCGGAAGTTCCTGCAGAATGGCATCAAAATTATAACGAATTTGCCCCAGAGGATTACGCATTTCATGGGCAATGCCACCTGCAAGAGCTTGGAGTGCATTATTTCTTTCCTGGGCCATAATGCCTTTTTTATTGCTGTAACTGAAAACATAACCAGCAACAATGGTACAGAAAAGCACTATGAGGTAGAGTGGTATATTAAAAGCAGGATGAAGTACAACATGAGGAACGGAGAGAAAATAAAATAAAACAGCCCCGATGACCCCAATGAACAAATCAATGAGAAACATCAGCCAGTTAGGAACAAACGCAATCAGGACAAAAAGCATGAAAATTTCCCAGTACAGCCAGAGTTCATGAAAATTATTCATGATAAGATTGACCGTAAAAATGAAAGGGAGAACAAAGATAATGGCAAAATGCCAGTAATAGGAAAAATAGAACTGGAGAAAACCAGGTAGCCTTTTTTTAAGCATCACTGAAACACAGAGCAGTGTTGCAATCAAACGCAAGGCAAGGTTTTCATAAGGAAGATGAAATAGATACTTGAAAGTAAAATAAAAGAAAAAATGTAACGGTGCACCAAGCAAACCGGCTGCAAAAATATTGAAAGGCGATATCTGGGTGCCTTCCATTATACACTTTCGAATATAGGATAACGCCTTCAATTCGCACCCCTGAGTAATTTATCAACGCATTCCCCTCCCGCCCTGAAACAAGCCTCCATAGATGCCCCACGACGGTAATCACCCGTAGCCGCAAAGCCACTAAAAGACTCAAGCTTTGTATCGATATCTCGAAGTAGTCGGTGATGAAAGGGCGAATAAGCACATAATCCCTCTGAAAGATATCGGTATGCGAATGATTCTCTTGTGTTGTCCCGTATTGAAAAGTAAGGCCCGGCAATCTTTTCTCCAAGTCCGATAACCTCTTCAGGGGCTGAGTTTTCAGAAATAACAGATCTCGAAACCCTTCCACTGAAAGTATAACGTACCAGATCCAAATCATGGATTCCGTAAGCGCCCGCATTACTCAAGGGAAAAGATTGATCAAACACCATGGCCCGTTGCGACTTGAGAAAAACATCGCGGTGATATTTCACTATAGCAACTGCTACTGGATAATATCTTACTTGTCGAAGCAGAAGAGAGGCCTCAGGAAGAATGTCATCAAGCAGAACACTCAACCGGATAGCTGGAAGTGCTGAAATAACCTTGTCATACACAGCAATTGCTGTAACACCCCCGTGCATGTAACCTATCTTTATACCCCCTACTGGATCACGGCAAACAGAAGTTACCCGATGTCCTGTAAAAATTCTAAGCGAACCATTATCGGATGAAGCTTGAAAGGCATCAAGCATACCATGCATTCCATTTTTCAACTGTTCATAACTGTCAATGACAAGCGCAAGATTAGATCCAAAATTTCCAGGAAAGCATTCATCTGGCTCTGCACCATTCATACGCACCGTAACTGGTCTTACGACATGACTTAAACACGGCTCTTTCAAATAATCGGCAAGGGAAACATGGTCATACTCTAGAGCAAGCTTATTGAAATATTCGCTATCGAGCACCCCCTGACTGCGATCTTTCAAAATGGCCCGAACATGGGGATAAAGCTTCCGGATGCCATCAAAACCGCATAAACTGATAAACCGGAGAGTATTAAAGAGTTTCGCACCCTCCTTATTGATCCTGACCACACGACCATTGATGACCTGAGACGTATTAAAACCAAAATACTCGAAATCAAGAAGTCCGCATTCTTTCACAAAATCCCTGAACAACAAGTAATTTTTACCGATATTCTTGCCTCCGAAATCCAGCCAACGTCCAAGAAGCCTTTCACTGCCAATCCTGCCACCAATACGCTCTTCCGATTCGTAAAGATCAACCTCGATGTTACGCTGTCTCAGGTAAAATGCTGAAGCAATCCCTGAAATCCCACCACCGATGACGGCTACACGCCTCATACAGCAGCCCCGGCTGCAAGAGTTTTAATGACTTTTGCTTTAAACTGCATTTTACTTCTTGATGATATTTTTTCAATCCTTTCTTTCTGCTGATCGTACTTTTTATCGCTCATAAAGGCATACGCTTTCAGTATGGCATCGGCGCAAACCTTACCCCACTGCATGACCTGAATATAGATAGAGGCATCCTTGTCTTCACTTGTCTCATCGGCAGTAAAACCGCTATATGACCTGAGGATAATTGGAGTATCAGATTCAAGATAATGAAAGAAATTTGTATCATAGTTTAAAAGTGCAAGTCCACCTTTAAAAGGTAAACCCAGAATGTGCGCGGTTGCGACAGCAGCTTGCCTCAATGCCTCAAGCATAAGCATTCCCTGAACATGATCCGATGTGTGATCAAATGTCAGTTCTTCAGTGTCGTTAAACATATTGAAGTAGAGCAGTTGCCCTGATGCAAAAACTTCTGAAATCAACACATTAGACTCGTTCTTTTTATGCACGAATTTTTTTTCGATTAAGCGGGGCAATCTATCCTCTGGCATTAGAGCAAGAGGGCTCTTCATAAGGCTTTTCAGGTCGAAAGGCAGTTTTTTCATCAAACCGGCGGCAGTCTCGATATCAAAAGGAGGTTCCTTCCGAAATGGAGGATAAGAAAGCATTTTGGCCTCGGCATAAACCTCCGGATTGGCTTTACGGTAATCGGGGGAAATAAAAATTTCACATGATTCGCCGAGCAGCAAAAGATAGCGGGCTGCTTCGTCAACAGAGTTAACATTCAATATCTGCAAGGCTTCCGAATGTAAAGGAAGCTTATCCCCATCGAAATGCATGGTAAACGACTTTTTACCCGGGTTGAGAGTAAGAAGATCAGGGTCTTTTCTTGGAATTCTGAAAGTTCTCTGTATTGGTAACCGGGTTATCGGTGCCGGTTGAAAGACCGTTCGTAATTCGTGGATAAGAGAACGGTTAACTGCATGTTTTAACATAAAAATACTCCAGTAATGAATAAAAAATAAACTCTTTCCTCCAAAGGATGTGGTTTCAAAGACATGATTTCTTAAGCCTCGAGGAATCGCTGTTTTTTGGAAAAAATTTTTAATAAAATGACGCTAATATTATTACTCAATATACTTTAATAGAAAAAAGTATTCGAGTGAACCGCACTTTTTTACTGCAAACCTGTTACTCCTTTTTGCTCTTTTTTCACATGAGACACACGAAAGTCTGCTGATATAAATGATTATAAGCTCCCCTCCTGACACTTAATACTGTGCGGATAGGGATATTTGTCGCCATTACTTCCGGAAGTTTTGGGATTTTCGTATTTTTGGCTTTTTAAAACCCTAATTCGTATTCAGCTATGAGCCAGCTCGATTTACTCAATATTGTCCAGCGTCCCAGAAGGCTTCGCAAATCTGCCGCAATCAGAAACCTTGTTCAGGAAAACACCTTGACGGTCAATGATCTTGTCTATCCTCTCTTTGTTTGCCCAGGAACAAACATTGTTGAAGAGGTATCTTCAATGCCCGGCAGCTTCCGATACTCCATCGACAATGCAGTAAAAGAGTGCAAAGAGCTCTGGGATCTTGGAATCCAGTCTATCGACCTGTTCGGCATTCCAGAGAAAAAAACTGAAGACGGCAGTGAATCATATAACGATAATGGCATCATCCAGGAGGCGATTCGCGCTATCAAGGCTAAAGTTCCCGACTTATGCATTATGACTGACGTAGCGCTTGATCCGTTTACGCCATTTGGCCATGACGGTCTGGTTAAAGACGGCATTATTCTTAATGACGAAACCGTTGAAGTACTTTGTAAAATGGCAATCTCCCACGCCAACGCTGGAGCTGATTTTGTCTCACCAAGCGACATGATGGACGGCCGCATCGGCGCCATCCGGGAATCACTTGATGATGCAGGCTTCTCCGATATAGGTATCCTGTCCTACGCTGCAAAATATGCATCAAGCTTTTACGGCCCCTTCCGTGATGCGCTGCACTCAGCACCACAGTTTGGCGACAAAACAACTTATCAGATGAATCCCGGGAATACCGATGAAGCCATGAAAGAGATCGAACTCGATATCATGGAAGGTGCCGATATAGTGATGGTAAAACCGGGTCTTGCCTATCTTGACATCGTCTATCGCACTAAAGAACGCTTTGATGTTCCAGTAGCTATCTACCACGTTTCCGGTGAATATTCCATGGTCAAGGCTGCAGCCCAGCGCGGTTGGATTGACGAGGAACGCGTTATGATGGAGTCACTGCTTTGTATGAAACGTGCTGGTGGTGATCTTATTTTTACCTACTATGCAAAAGAAGCCGCGAAAAAACTTCGCTGAGCTTTGCTGCACAAAACTGATCCATTTAAAAAAGCCCGGCTGCACATTCACCGCCGGGCATTTTACTATTTAAAGCCATGATACGATACTTTACAGCAGGAGAGTCCCATGGGCCTGCACTTTCGGCAATAGTAGAAGGAATGCCGGCTGGGGTCACCATAAACCCTGAAGAGATCAATGCCCAGTTAGCCCGGCGTCAACAGGGGCATGGTCGTGGAGGACGCATGAAAATCGAGACCGACAAAGCTGAAGTACTCTCTGGCATCCGCTTTGGAAAAACCATAGGCTCACCAATTTCACTCGTCATTAAAAACCGCGACTGGGAAAACTGGACATCCACCATGGCTCAGTTTGATAAGCCTGATGAGCAGATAACAAAAATCAGCATTCCGCGACCCGGCCATGCCGATCTTGCAGGACGTATAAAGTACGGTTTTGACGATATTCGTCCTGTCATTGAACGCTCATCGGCGAGAGAAACTGCAGCACGGGTTGCTGCTGGAGCACTCTCAAAATTGTTTCTTAAAGCACTTGGCATTGAAATCGGCAGCTACATTTCGGCCATCGGACCGGCAGCGGAACCCTCCCCTGATACACAGCTCGCTGAACTTCTCAGCAAAGGTGCAGAAGCAGTTGCAAAACAAGCCGACTTATCACCTGTCCGCATGCTCGAAAAAACAACCGAAGAAGCCGCCCTTGCAGCTATTGATGCAGCAAAGGAACGAGGTGACACCCTGGGAGGCATCATTGAAATTTTTATTACTGGAGTACCACCTGGCTTTGGAAGCTATGTACAACACGACAGGCGTCTTGATGCTGCTCTGGCAGCTGCTGTCATCTCAATTCAGGCCATCAAAGGTGTTGAAATCGGAAACGCGTTTGATAATGCAAGAAAACCCGGGTCACAGGTACACGATGAATTTCACCTCACACAGGAAAATGGGTTATTAAGAAAAACCAATCGGGCTGGCGGTCTCGAAGGAAGTATGTCAAGTGGTCAAATCATTCACCTGCGGGCAGCCATGAAACCGATTTCTTCACTGGTCACACCACTACGTT
>JAPLFE010000112.1 GCA_026390855.1 Chlorobiales bacterium
CACACTACTTTCATGATTTCATAGGAATCTTCGGCCTCGGAGTTCCCCATCTCCTGGCTAAAGCCCCACTTGACTTTGATCCACAAACAGGGATCATGAGTTTGACTGGCTCCTGGCTGGATCTTCCTGCCGTCCTGATTACATTTGCCGTCACCGTAATCCTTGTCAAGGGAATCAAGGAGAGTGCAAGGTTCAATGCCGGAATGGTGATTGTCAAAGTTGCAATTGTGCTGCTGGTTATCGTACTGGGTGCCATGTATGTAAACCCCGCAAACTGGAAACCCTTTGCTCCTTTTGGTTATTCAGGGCTCAGTATTTTCGGCCATACCGTTCTCGGTGAAGCGAGTCCAGGTGGTGCACCTGTTGGAGTACTTGCTGGTGCTGCAATGATATTTTTCGCCTATATAGGCTTTGACTCTATTTCAACCCATGCCGAGGAGGCTAAAAACCCGCAGAGAGACATCCCTATTGCCCTTATCAGCTCGCTTGTCGTCTGCACCGTACTTTATATTGCGGTTGCAACGGTTATAACCGGCATGGTTCCTTACAATCAGATCAATATCGATGCACCTGTTTCCAATGCATTTAAACAGGTCGGAATCGGCTGGGCACAATTCGTCATCTCCCTGGGAGCAATCACTGGCATTACATCGGTATTGCTTGTAATGATGCTTAGTCAGCCGAGGATCTTTCTGGCCATGGCCCGCGACGGCCTTTTGCCGAAATCTTTTTTCGGGGCTATTCATCCAAAATTCAGAACGCCCTGGAAATCAACTATCCTGACTGGACTTTTTGTTGCTGTACTTGGAGCTCTTCTTCCTCTCCGATTGCTGGCGGAACTTGTTAATATAGGCACACTCTTCGCCTTTGTTGTCGTCTGCAGCGCAGTGCTCATCATGAGAAAAAAACATCCTGAAGCACACCGTCCTTTTAAGGCTCCTCTTGTGCCTTTTGTGCCTCTTGCGGGTATTTTCACCTGCCTCATTCTCATGCTCTCCCTGCCTGCCGAAAACTGGATAAGGCTTGTTGGCTGGCTCTTGATTGGGTTTGTCATCTACTTTTTCTATGGCCGCAAACACAGTTCATTGAACAAGAGTAACGTATAACGACAAAAGAACAAACGATGAACAGTAAAGTATTTCTCATTACCGGAGCATCAACAGGAATCGGTGAGGCAACAGCAAGGCGAGCCGTTGAGGCTGGCTTCAGGGTTGTGCTTGCGGCACGGTCTACTGATAAACTTGAACATCTGCAAACTGAACTCGGCCACGACAGGGCACTTGCCGTCACCTGCGATGTAGCAAACTGGCAATCTCAGCAGGAAATGGTCCAGCAAACCTTGAAACACTTTGGAAGAATTGATGTTGTTTTTGCCAACGCTGGGTTTTCAAAAGGCTCGACATTTTACGGAGGTGAAGATAAACCTGATGAATGGCAGGAAATGGTAATGGTTAATGTTTATGGTGCTGCTGCAACAGCACGTTTGACTCTTCCTGAGCTGGTAAAAAATGGTGGTCATCTCCTGATCACAGGCTCTGTGGTAGGTCGCGTTACTTCCATCAGGAACCTTTACTCTGCAACCAAATGGGCTGTAACCGGCATGGCTCAGGCTATTCGCAATGAAATGGTAGGAACAGGAATCCGAGTAACACTGGTCGAACCCGGAATTGTTGATACCCCTTTCTGGGATCATCTGCAGAAGCCTGATGCTGCAAAAGAATTACAACCTGACGATATCGCGCGAGCTGTAATGTTCGCTGTCAGCCAACCGCCCCATGTCGACGTCAATGATATCCTGATTCGTCCCACAGGGCAGTTGCATTAAGGCTCGCCATCTAGTCATATTTTCAGAAAACATCGCCTTTCTTTATTGATTTATGCTTATAACATTTGAAGGAATAGATGGCGCAGGAAAGTCAACACAAATTAAAAAGCTGGTTACCTTCCTGACTGGTGAGAACCGAGAAGTCTTGACTTTAAGAGAGCCGGGCGGTACAGAAGTCGCTGAAAAAATTCGTCAAATCCTTCTTGAGAGCCGTCACGAAATCAGCCCAATCGGTGAGTTGCTCCTTTTTTCAGCCAGCAGAGCAGAACTTATTCAGGAAGTCATCGTCCCTGCTCTAGCCGTTGGTAAAACGGTTATTCTCGACCGTTTTTTTGACTCTACAACTGCTTATCAGGGTTATGGACGCGGCATTGACCTTCACCTGCTGCAGTCAATCATTTCCATCTCAACCTGCGGCATAGTTCCCGACATAACCTTCTATCTTGATATAGAGCCGGAAGAAGCCCTGAAAAGAAAATTTTCAAAAACATCAATTCCCCTTAGCTTTGAAAACGAAGAGCTTGACCGTATGGAACGCTCAGGTACTGAATTCTACCAAAATGTACGCAAAGGATACCTTGAACTGATAAGCCTCAATAAAGATCGCTTTGTCAGCATCAACGCCCTTCAGCCGGAAACTGTCATTCACCATCAAATTCTGGCATTTCTCAAGGAACGATTCCCTGCATAATCGCTCCAAATGACACATGCTGAAAAAACTGCCCGCACTTCCTGAAACTCAAAAAACACGTTGAAACTATTATTCCTCAGCTGCTGTTATTTGTTAAAGTTTTCTACAGTTTTAGCGAAGATTTTGCTTAAATTAAAAAACGCATTACTTCACCTTCACTTCCTTACCAGTCACGCATGCACGAGAGTATTCTTAAAGAACGTCAGCTGAGCACATGCATCTCTTCGATCACATTACAGGATATCAGGACCCTGAAAGAACTCTACCAGCTGAAAGCAGAAACACGTGAACTGCGGGAGCCGGTTGTAAGAAATATTATCAAACAGAGAGTTGTCGGGCAAGCATGTGTAGAATCCCTTAAAAACGCGCTCTACTCTCTGGAAACCATCTATATTGACGACGATACAGGGCAGCGCCTTCTGCGTCTTGATGGCATGAAGCAGATCGAAGTTGATCTGACGTATGAGATCAGGGAACTCCAGAAAGATATCTACTACCTTGAATATGGCGAAGATAAATTCATCGATTACCTTGCAAAGTTTATCCCTGATTTCCGTACATATATTAATGAAGGCGTCAGTTTACTAAGAGGAAAACGTTTCAGCGCCTTTATCACCGATCGGGATGGAACAACGAATAACTACTGCGGAAGGTACCGCTCCTCAGTACAACCAATCTACAATTCAGTTTTTCTGACCAGATTCGCTAAAAACTGCTGCCAGTACCCCATAATCATCACCTCTGCGCCACTTAGAGACTTCGGTATCCTTAATGTCTCAATCAATCCAAGCAATACGTTTGTTTACGCAGGATCGAAAGGAAGAGAGTTCATTGATCTCAATGGCGAATTCAACAGTTTTCCTATCGAAGATAAAAAACAGAAACTAATACGACTTTTAAACGACCGGATGCTTGTTCTCCTCCAGGATCCGAACTTCGAAAAGTTTAATTTTATCGGATCAGCTTTACAGATAAAGTTTGGTCAAACCACCGTTGCCCGTCAGGATATCAGTCACTCCATCAAAGAAGCAGAATCTGCGGCTTTTCTTGAAAAAGTAAAAGGCATTGTCCGTGAAATTGACCCTACCGGCAAAAATTTCAGAATTGAAGATACAGGCCTTGACATCGAAATTATTTTAACGATCGAAGGGGTTGCCGGCGAAGCACCAATCAAGGATTTTGACAAAGGTGATGGACTTTCCTTCATCTCCAGCAAACTTGGCATGAGTATCTCCAAAAGTCCAACCCTTGTCTGCGGAGACACCCCTTCAGATATTCCTATGCTGAAAAAAGCCGTTGAAATGTTCGATGATGTCTGGGCGATTTTTGTAACCAGGGATGAACGGCTTAAAAAACAAGTTGAGGAGATCTGCCCGAACAGCTATACAGTACCCTATCCTGATATCCTTCTAACGATTCTTGGTCTGCTCTCTCTGTGACAACGATCTGCTTTATGATAATCTTTTAAATACCGGTATGAGTAACATTTTCAAAGGCGCAATTTTCGATCTTGACGGAGTCATTACAGGCACGGCAAAAGTACACAGCCTTGCTTGGGAATCGATGTTTAATTATTTCCTTAAAAATTATGCAGAAATCAATGATGAACCTTATGTTCCTTTTGATCCTGCTCATGACTATCACCGATATGTAGATGGCAAGCCCCGCATGGAGGGAGTTAAAAGCTTTCTTGCATCACGCGATATCGAACTACCCTTTGGTGAACTGGACGACATTCCTGAAAAAGAAACGGTGTGTGGTCTTGGAAACCGTAAAAACAACCTCTTCACAGAAATTCTCATCAAGGAAGGCCCTGAAGTTTATACTTCATCGGTCGATCTTATTAATGACCTCATATCGAAAGGTATCAGGATTGGTATTGCTTCATCAAGCCGTAACTGCCGCCTTATTCTACAGCTTGCAAAACTTGAACATCTTTTTGAAACCCGTGTTGACGGAGAGGTTTCCATCGAACTCGGCCTTAAGGGTAAACCAAACCCTGATATTTTTGTAAGAGCTGCCCAGAATCTCGGTCTGGAACCTCACGAATGTGTTGTTGTCGAGGACGCCATTTCCGGTGTTCAAGCGGGTTCTCGTGGTAACTTTGGCATGGTGCTTGGTATTGCACGCGACATCGAAGGATCGAAATTACGGGAGCAGGGCGCCGACATTGTCGTCAGGGATCTCGGAGAGATTACTATTACCGATATTGAACGCTGGTTCAGCGAAGGTCTTGAGTTTGAAGGATGGAATCTGACCTATACCGATTTTTCTCCAAAAGACGAAAAACTCCGCGAAACACTTTCATCAACCGGCAACGGCTACCTTGGAGTGAGAGGAGCTTATGAAGGTTCTTCAATTTCTCACTACCACTATCCCGGCACCTACATTGCAGGTGTATTCAATAGAGTACCTTCTGATGTTCATGGTCAGAAAATTTTCAATAATGATTTTGTCAATACCCCAAACTGGCTGCCGATTGAATTCAGAATCAATGGTGGAGAATTTATTGATCCGTTTGATCAAAAAATTCTCAGCTACAATCAGAATTTGAGCCTGCGGAACGGGTTGATGGAGCGTCAATTAGTTATCCAGGATAACCTCGGAAGAATATCAAGTATCAATACCCGCAGGTTTACAAGCATGGATGATCCTCACCGCTGCGCATTGGCCTTCACTTTTAAACCTGTCAATTACAGCGCTGAAGTCGAGTTTCGTTCTGCAATTGACGGGCGAGTGCAAAACAAGAATGTTGCGCGTTACGGCGGTCTTACAAATGATCACCTTGAACACCTTGAGAGTATCCGCGACAAAGAGGTAATGCTGCTTCATGTACGTACCAATGTTTCCCATTACGGTATAGTGACCGCAGCTAAAACTAGGATTTTAAGTCATGGGAAACCTTTGATCATTGAACGTACACCAGTCAATGATACACGATATATTGGCGAGTTGTTTAAACTGTCTCTGAATCCTAACAAAAGCTGTACCATTGAAAAACTGGTCTCCATTCATACTACGCTCGACAAAAAGAATGGTGATCCGGTAAGAGCTGCCAAACTTTCGCTTGATAATAAAGATACTTTCGACTCTCTCTTTCAGGCACATGCCAATGCATGGGAAGCAATATGGAACAAGGCTGATATAATCGTCGAAGGAGACCGATTCAGTCAGAAATTGCTGAGACTGCACACCTATCACATGATGTGTACAGCATCACCGCATAATCCATCCATCGACGCAGGCATGCCTGCCCGAGGTCTTAACGGCGAGGCATACCGCGGTCATATATTCTGGGATGAAATTTTTATTCTGCCATTTTTCAACCGCCACTTCCCTGATATTTCAAAGGCTCTCCTGATGTATCGCTATCACAGGCTTGATGCTGCAAGGGAGTATGCGCGTGATAATGGTTACAAGGGGGCCATGTTCCCTTGGCAGACTGCCGATGATGGCCGTGAGGATACGCAGATTATCCATTTCAATCCAAAAAGCGGTGAATGGGGTCCTGACCACAGCTGTCTGCAACGCCATGTTTCAATTGCTGTTTTCTACAATGTATGGCGCTATATCTACGACACTGACGACACTCAGTTCCTGAATGAGTACGGCGCAGAGCTGATGTTTGAAATTGCAAGATTCTGGGCATCAATAGCTAATTATGCACCTGATACTCAGAAATACCACATAGAAGGCGTCATGGGGCCTGATGAATTTCATGAAACCCTGCCTGGAAGCGGTAAGGAAGGACTCAAAGATAATGCATATACCAACATCATGGCTGTATGGCTTTTTGAAAAAGCCGCAGAAATAGGTGACAAAATCGATCCTGACGTACTCAGACACCTGATCTCGAAAATCCATCTTGGGTTTGATGAACTCAAGAACTGGCGCGATATCAGCAATAACATGAATATTCTGGTCGATAGCGATGGCGTCCTCGAGCAGTTCGATGGCTACAAGAGTCTCAAGGAGCTGGACTGGACGCACTACCGTACGCGTTATGGCAACATCCACCGTATGGACAGGATCCTGAAAGCCGAGGGAGATACCCCCGACCTTTACAAGGTTGCTAAACAGCCTGATGTCCTGATGACTTTTTATACTCTCTCACCTGGAGAGGTTGCTGAGTTGCTTGAAAAAATCGGGTATAAAATCCCTGATGATATGACTCTGGTCAGAAACAATTATGCTTTCTACGAACCAAGAACAAGCCATGGTTCAACGTTAAGCAAAGTAGTTCACAGTATCATTTCCAGCTATTTGCATGACGGTCATGAAATGGCATGGAAATGGTTTTCTGAAGCACTCAAAAGCGATATTCAAGACACCCAGGGTGGAACTACTCAGGAAGGTATCCATTGTGGCGTCATGGCAGGAACTCTTGATACCGTTATCCGTTATTTCGCAGGCATTTCCTTCTACAATGAAAAGCTCAATGTCCACCCCAACAGGCCTGCACATTGGAAAAATCTTTCACTGAGCGTCTGTTTCAGGAATAACCGTTATTCCATTTCCATTCTACAAAATGATATTGTTGTCACCTTGATTGAAGCTGATGGGGATGAAGCCCTTGCATGCATTGCAGGAATCCATCTGACGCTGAAAAAGGGAGTTCCCTATCATTCCGCTTCGATTTGAACTCATTTTTGAAGGCTGCATTGCAGCCTTCATTGATTTTGTATTTTTACCTATTAACTGTATTATATTTTTTTCTTCTTTTTTGTAGACCTATTGTAATTGCTTCCTATGCGCCTTTCAAATTTTCGATATACCCTGCCTAAAAGTAAAATAGCTGATGAACCATCTGTCCCGAGGGACAAGTGCAAAATGATGGTTCTGAACCGGCGAAAAAAAGATATCGAACATAAAGTATTCGAAGATATCGCCTCGTATTTTAAAAAGGGGGATTTGCTTGTTTTAAACAACAGCAGGGTTTTTCCCGCTAAAATATTTGGACAAAAGGAAAAGACGGATGCAAAAATAGAGGTATTCCTGCTGAGAGTTCTCAACAAAGAAGCTGGATTGTGGGATGTGCTGGTTGATCCAGCACGAAAAGTAAGGGTGGGTAACAAAATTTATTTTGACGAAGACGTAGTTGCTGAAGTGGTCGACAATACTACTTCCCGAGGGAGAACCATCAGATTCCTTAATCCTGACATCGATGTTTTCAGCCTCGTTGAGCGAATCGGCACAATCCCCCTTCCACCCTATTTCACGCGTTCACCCATTGCTGCTGATAAGGAAAACTATCAGACTGTCTACGCCAGCCAAACTGGCGCAGTCGTTGCACCTATGGCAGGATTGCATTTCACCATGCCGCTCCTCCAGAAAATTCAAAAACTTGGGGTAAAAATTCTACCAATTACCCTTCATCCGAGCTTGAGTACTTTCAGCGCAATTGAAGTGGAAGACGTCTCCAAACATAAAATGGATTCGGAATATTTCAATATTCCCTATCAGACGGCTATGGAGATAAATGAAACCAAGGTTAATAAAACAGGCCGCGTTATCGCTGTCGGAACAACGACACTCCGTGTACTTGAAGCCAATGCGACTGTGGATGGAAAAATAAAATTTGGTCGTGGATGGACAGACAAATTCATTTATCCTCCTTATCAGTTCAAGGTAACAGATGCTCTCATAACTAATTTCCAGTTGCCTGAAACCACTCTGCTTATGGCCGTAAGTGCCTTTGCCGAACACCGACTGCTTATGGACGCGTATAAAACAGCATTAAAAGAAGATTACCGCTTCCTGGCATATGGTGATGCCATGTTTATTTATTAAGCCTGGAACGATTCTCCTGTTACTATGAATGCTATTGTCATTATTGCCGCCAGTGGTATCGGAAAACGAATGCAGCTCAAGGACGGACAGAGTAAGCAGCTGCTTGAAATCGCAGGATTTCCCGTTATCCATCACACAATAAAAGCCTTTCAAGCTGCTTCTTCAATCAGTGCAATCTATATTGCGACAAAACAGGAAAGCATAGCAACGCTCGAAGGGATGGCAACATCAGCTGGTTTCAGCAAGCTGAAGGCCGTTATCGAAGGTGGAAAAGAACGCCAGGATTCAGTTAACAACTGTATCAAAGCAATTGAACACGAAATACTCACGACAGGCAATATACCGGACACGATTCTCGTCCATGATGGCGCACGGCCATTTATACAGCCTGAAGAGATCAATGAAATTTCCCGCCTCTCAATGCAATATGGAGCGTGTGTCCCAGCAACAAAACCAAAAGACACCATCAAATATATCGGATCTGATCCGGGCTTTTTCGGTGAAACCATTGATCGGAGCAAACTTCTTCAGGTACAGACCCCACAGGGTTTTCAGAGCCGTTTGCTTATACAGGCACATGAACAGGCTGAGTTGGAACATTGGTACGCAACAGATGACGCTGCACTGATCGAACGTTTTTTCCCTGAACAACCCATAAAGATTTT
This sequence comes from Chlorobiales bacterium, assembly GCA_026390855.1. Taxonomy (GTDB): domain Bacteria; phylum Bacteroidota; class Chlorobiia; order Chlorobiales; family Chlorobiaceae; genus Chlorobium. Next base: position 8,972 of record JAPLFE010000112.1, read on the forward strand.
TGAAATGGGTTATCATAATATAAAAATTACGACTCCGGAGGATATTCCCGTTGCCGAAGCGATCTTTGGTCAAAAAGCATCCTGGTCGTAACATTGCACAAAAAGAAGAAATAAAACATTACCATAGCTTGTTTATTCCTCTATGCTGTGGTATATTTTCAGCCCGGAAAATGGTGAGGTAGCTCAGTTGGTTAGAGCACAGGATTCATAACCCTGAGGTCGAGGGTTCAACTCCCTCTCTCACCACTAGGGAAAAGCGGGTGTAACTCAGTTGGTAGAGTGTTTGCTTCCCAAGCAAAATGTCGCGAGTTCGAATCTCGTCACCCGCTCCATTTCTGGATAAAATTCTTTCTCGTTGACACATTACCCTCCATGACTCAATCCTCTATTTTTTTTACCCCGATCAGTGTTGAGGAAATCAACAGCACTCAAATCATTGAAGGTCAGATGGCCCGACATCTTGGTATTGAAATGACCGAGATTGGCTTTGATTTCATGACGGCAAAAATGCCCGTTGACCACCGAACCATACAGCGTATAGGAATTCTGCATGGAGGTGCATCCCTGGCTCTTGCTGAAACCGTAGGAAGTATCGCAGCATCCTACTGCGTTGACCGGAATTCCTTTTATATTGTTGGGCAGGAAATAAATGCTAACCATATTCGCCCGGTCAGAACAGGATTTGTCTATGCTACCGCAACTCCCCTGCATCTTGGAAAAAGCTCTCAGGTATGGGATATCAAAGTGAAAAATGAAGAAGGTAAACTGACTTGTGTAAGCCGCTTTACCGTCGCTGTCCTTAAAAAAGACCCTCTTCCACGATAATCCAGGGCACATCATGTTTTTTCAAAATCGCTGGTCAGTTTAAAAAAACTTTTCCTACCTTGTTCCTTTCGTTGTAACGTTTTTTACACTTATTGCAGATTTCAGGGTATGCAGACTTTACCATCAGACACTGTCATAACACCGCTTGACCCCATCTCCGATTCCGCAGAGAAACTTCTTCACCAGCTCGCTGCACAGCAAAAATCACGCAAAAAATGGTTATTGATCCAACCGGTCAGCAACACCAGCATGATGGTGGATTCCGGAACCGTCAGTATGCCTTTAAACCTGATCATGGTCGCCACCATGGTTGGAAAGCTGTTTGATGTCACCTTTATTGATGAACGGCTTGGCAATAAAGTTCCTGTAGATTTTTCCGGGTTTGATATTGTTGCAATTACCTCCCGGACACTCAATGCTTCCCGGGCATATCAAATCGGTGATGCTGCTCTCGCTCAAGGTAAAACAGTGATCCTGGGTGGCGTTCATCCCACCATGCTTCACGGTGAGGCCTCCGGGCACTGCACAAGTGTAGTCTATGGCGAAATCGAGTCTATTTGGACGGAACTAGCCACTGATGTGCTTAAAGGGAAGATGCAGAGCGTTTACAGGGCAAAAGAGCTTAAGCCGATGAGCACCATGCTTCATCCGGATTTCAACTATGCCCTGTCATCAAAAAATGCTAAAAAATACAGCTCTCTCATTCCCATTCTTGCGACAAAAGGCTGCCCGGTAGGGTGCAACTTCTGCACAACACCAACGGTCTATGGCAAAAGTTATCGATACCGCGAGCTTGATCTTGTTCTGGATGAAATGCGCTATCATCAGCAAAGGCTTGGCAAGGAAAAAATCAATTTTTCGTTCATGGACGACAACATAAGTTTCCGTCCAAAGTATTTCATGACACTGCTCGAAGAGATGGCGAAACTCGGCGTGCACTGGAATGCCAATATTTCGATGAACTTTCTCGATAAACCCGAGGTTGCCGAACTGGCTGGCCGTTCAGGATGTGATCTTTTGAGCATAGGGTTTGAATCGCTCAATCCCGAAACAATCAAAAGCGTCCAGAAGGGTTCCAACCGGCTTGGTAGTTATGAAACCGTAGTAAGCAATCTGCATAAAAACGGGATTGCCATCCAGGGATACTTCATGTTCGGATTTGATAATGATACTGAGGAAAGCTTCCAGCTTACCTACGATTTTATCATGAAAAACAAGATCGAGTTCCCGGTTTTTTCATTAGTCACACCTTTTCCGGGTACACCTTATTTTGATGAAATGAAACCTCGTATACGCCATTTCGACTGGGACAAATACGACACCTACCATTACATGTTTGAGCCGAATAAAATGAGTGGTGATAAACTGCTCGAAAACTTTGTAAAGCTCCAGAAAGAGGTCTATAAAGGCCGTGCTATTATGCAGCGTATGAAGGGTAAGCCACTGAACTGGGTTTGGTTTGTCAATTACATGATGCACCGCTTTACCAACAAACTTTCACCAGATTATTTTTACTGAAAACCGCTGAATACAAAAGAGGCTGACAATGTCCAGCCTCTTTTGCTATAGTTTATTTCTTCTCTTCTTCCTTTTTCGGCAAATCAACTTTCAGATGGAGTTCCCGAAGTTGTGCGGGTGTTACTTCCGAAGGTGACGACATCATGAGATCCTGTGCCTGCTGGTTCATAGGGAAGGCAATAACCTCACGGATATTCTGCTCATCCCGCAAAATCATGACAAGCCGATCAAGGCCGGGAGCGATTCCTCCGTGGGGTGGCGCTCCAAGTTTGAAGGCTTCAATCATGTGACCAAAACGCTCATCAACCTCTTCCCTTGAGTAACCTGCAATCCCGAAAGCCTTGTACATGATATCTGGCCTGTGGTTACGGATGGCTCCACTTGATAGTTCTATACCATTACATACAATATCGTACTGATACGCAAGAATATCGAGAGGAAGCATTGTTTCGAGCGCTTCCATCTCTCCCTGCGGCATGGAAAATGGATTGTGGGAAAAGTCGATTTTTTTTGCTTCTTCGTTATACTCATACATCGGGAAGTCAACAATCCAGCAGAACGAAAGCTCGTCTTTATCAAGAGTAAAGAGCTCTGCAAAATAAGTTCTCATTCCTCCCATTATCTTGCAGGTCGGAGCCCATTTGCCGGCACCGAAAAAGACAACATCACCAGTTTCAAGACCGAGTTGCTCTTTAAGATGTGAGAGATCTTCTTCAGAAAGAAACTTTACAACAGGACCTTTCGGACCTTCCTCCCTGAACTGGATATAAGCCAAACCAGCTGAACCGAGCTCCTTCGCCCTTTTTTCCGCCTTGTCGAAAAACAGCCTCGACTCATTAGCTCGACCCTTAAGAACAAGCGCTTTCACGCAAGATCCCTCTTTGGTATTATTTGCAAACACCTTGAACCCTGAATTCACAAAGAGCGAAGTAACATCACTGATTTCAAGAGGAATTCGCAGATCAGGTTTATCTGTCCCAAAACGGTTCATGACCTCCTTATAGCTGATCCTCGGAAATGGAAACTGCGGAATCCGCTTGCTGGACATGGTTCGGGTAAGATGCTCAATCATGCCTTCAAGAATAGCAAAAAGATCATCCTGTTCAATAAAAGCCATTTCCATGTCAAGCTGATAAAACTCGCCGGGGCTGCGATCTGCACGGGCATCTTCATCCCTGAAACAGGGTGCTATCTGGAAATAACGTGGAAAGCCCGATACCATCAGCAATTGCTTAAACTGCTGGGGAGCCTGAGGTAACGCATAAAATTTACCGGGATGAAGTCGGCTTGGAACAAGAAAGTCCCTTGCGCCCTCAGGGGAACTTGAAGTAAGAATTGGTGTCTGTATTTCAATAAATTCTTTCTCTTCAAGATAGCGACGGACAGCAGCCGTAAGGCGACTTCGAAAAATAATATTCTCATGAATTTTTTCACGACGCAGATCAATAAAGCGGTACTTCAATCGGAGCTCCTCCGACGTTGGAACCTCATCGGCCACAGGAAAAGGCAGTGGATGTGCATTACTTTCAACGGTGATCTGACTGACAACAACCTCAATTTCTCCTGATGCCAGGCGGGGATTAACTGCTCCTGGACTACGCCGGACAACAATGCCTTCTATTCTTATAACCGATTCCACATGCAGTTGTTCTGCTTTTGCAAACAGCTCATGCTGTTCAGGCTGGATAACAAGCTGACTGATACCGGTATGATCCCTCAAGTCAATAAAAATCAGTCCCCCATGATCCCGTTTTCTATGAACCCATCCGGCAAGCCTGACTGGGGTATGCTCAAGCTCCGGAGTTAATAACCCGCAATAATCAGAGCGAAACCGGTTTTTTAGAGTCTGCGTGCTACATGCAGCTTTACTCATATATTCTATCGTCCTTTGGTATTAAAAAAATAAACCCGTCTGGAAAACCTGAATATGAAGAATTTTTAATAATTTATAAAACACCTTGAGCAGCTCAGTACACAAGTTCAACCCCGAACTCCTTAATAAGAAACTTGATTACCTGATTGTTTTCTGAGAGTTCCTGAAAAAGGGTAAAAATAGTTTTCTCTTTAGTACATGCATCTTTTTCAGCATCATAAAGAATACGGAGCTTAAGCGGCATTGCATAAAACTCCGAAACTTCCTTCTGAAGAACTGCAACATCCTGCAAAAGCTCTTCATAGGAAAACTTTCTACAGCATACAATGTCCAGTACTCCTCCAGGACTACATGCTGCCAGTTCACAGGACTGAAGATGTGTTGCCATGAAGTTCTGGCTTTTCCTGGAAATAAGATCAAGAAACTGACGCCATTCAACCTTCAGCGATTCAAGATCTGCTACCCTATCGAGCCCCTCACCTTCAATTATTGTTTCAGAAGCAGCTTTCGCACGAAACTGCTGTGGCGCTGGATTGGAGGCAAACCCTGAAAGTTTTTTTTGCCATGAACCAAGATCCAGATCCCCGGAGCTGGAATGCTTTATAGTGGGTGACTTTGCTGCGGAGGATGGAAGGGATACTGGAGTGCTTTTCAGTAGCTTGTCAGGGGCTTTTTTTTTTGAGCTGGTTGTTCCATCATCGGAGTCGAAGACGATACAGAATGCACAATATCGATAAGCTTCAAAAGCGCAAGCTCGAAACGAAATTGATATTCAAACTGGAACTTCAGCTCTTTCTGGGTCAGCAGAAGAAAATCAACCATCTGCATGACTGAAAATGGAGAAATATTTGCAGCATCTTGCTGATATCGATCACGAATGGCATCGGGCCGTTCGATAAGACGAGTAGAAGAAAGATTCTGCACCACCAACAAATTCCGCAAATGCTCGATCAGCTTTTCAAGAAAATCCTGTTCGTCATAACCATTTCTGATCACAAACTGCGCGACATCTAGCATTTTGGCAGGATTCCGCTCAGTAACAGCATCAGTAACAGCAAACATCTGATCATCATCAATATAATTCAGAAGTTCTGCAACACCCTGATAACTGATAGAGCCATCATGATCATTTTCGGATGAAAAGGCTATGACCTGATCAAGAATACTCTGCGCATCACGCATCGAGCCCTGAGCCTTGCGACCAATAAGCTGAAGAGCATCCCCATCCACCTTGATATGCTCAGCATCACAAATAAGCTGAAGCTGCTGCTGAATATCCTCAAGAGGAATCCGTTTAAAATTAAAACGCTGGCAGCGGGAAGCAATTGTAGCTGGAATCTTGTGCAGCTCAGTAGTTGCAAAAATAAAAATAGCATGAGGAGGTGGCTCCTCAAGGGTTTTCAGAAATGCATTGAATGCCGCAATGGAAAGCATGTGCACTTCATCAATAATATAGACCCTGTACTTTCCTTTCTGCGGTCCATATCTGACATTTTCCCGGAGCAACCGGATATCATCGACGCTGTTATTGGAAGCGGCATCAAACTCCGAAATGTTTAGACTGGTGCCCGAGTCGAAGTCCCTGCAACTTTCACATTCTCCACAAGGTTCGGTAACCTGCTGCAGGTAATCTGGGTCTTCCATCATTTTCTGGCAATTCACTGCCTTGGCGAACACTCTTGCTGCCGTTGTCTTACCTACGCCTCGTAATCCCGAAAAAATATAACCATGCCCAAGCCTTCCCATGCGAAGTGAGTTCTGGATGGTACGTGTAACATGTTCCTGTGCGGTAATATCGGCAAATTTTGCAGGCCTGTACTTCCGGGCTATAACCTGATAACTCATAACTGTTCTTGATTAATATCCTCTAACAAGGTCACAATGGGCATACCCATCCTATTTTTCAGACATTCCGATACTCCCCTGCTGATCGTTTTTAAATGTACGCTATTACCATCTGAAATCAGTAAAACGTTTTCATCACTAGCAAACCCGGGCGGAATAATTGCATAAAGATCAAAAAGTGTGAAATCATAAAGATCTTGGCTTACAGCAAGATCCCCATTTGCTGTAACATGAATCAAATCGTTCTGGATGAGAATATCAACAATTTTTCTTAACCCGGAAGGATGTACAGAATGAACGGTCTTCAAAATCTTCTTCATATTCATCGATCGCCCATGCTTCTGACCATTCCAGATAGAGGAAATAACGGTAAGAATTACAGGAACACCACGCAAGGGATTAAATGATTCAGCAATGCCAGCCATAGGCTTAAGTGCTCCAAGGCAGAAAACAAATTCCGCCCCCGTCAGCACAACAACCCAACCGAGATAGATCCAGAAAAAGAGCATCGGGATGACCGACAATCCACCATAAATATGTTCAAAAGTTGAAAGATGAGTAACATAAAAAACAAACCATATCTTTGACATTTCTAACAGAACCGCTGAAAGAAATGCCCCTGACATCGCATGTAGAAACCTGACTCGACAATTCGGAACAAGCATGTAAAGCAGGAAAAATGCAAAAACTGAATTAATAAAGGGAAGATAGGAGAGTAAACGGGTTTTCAGTTCGAGTAGAGGTCCTTCGGTGAACACTGTGTACCAAACATATGAGCTGGCAGCTAGACTGCTTCCAATAAGAACCGGGCCAAGTGTAAGGACAGTCCAATACAGAGTAAAGCCCTGAAGCGTCTTGCGGGGGGAGTACACCTCCCATATTTCATTCAGAGTATGATCGACAGTCGAAATAAGAAACAGTGCGATAATAAACAAAAATACCCCGCCAAGAAGAGGAACGCTGGCAGTCTTCCCAATAAAATCTGACAGGTAGTGATTGAGTACCGCACCCGCACCTGGCATGAAATTCTGGACGAGGAAGTCTTCAATAGAGCGCTTGAAAGGCGCGAATATAGAAAAAACGCTTAATATGGAAAGTATAACGGCAAGTACAGGAACAATTGATAGCAACGTCTGAAAAGCAAGAGAACCTGCACCAAGAAAAATCCTGTCATGAATAAAATTTTTCCAGAAAAAAGGCACAAACGCACGCAGGTACTGCACTACATCAGAGCGAGTGCTAACGCGTGGCGTCTTTATTCTTTTTTCTACCTCTCCCATTATTCTTTTTTTTCTTCACTCTTCAAGGCAATACTGGCTCCCAACAGATTTGACCCTGGTCATAAGCAGCAAACCAATAGTGAAAAACATCAAAAGCGATGCAAGTGCCGCTTTCTGACTACCAGCTTGAGCTGATACTAATCCAAACATGAGAGGACCAGCTATGGCTGAAGCCTTACCAAAAGTGCCATCATAAAAACCAAAAAACTCGGTGACATGTTCTCGAGGTGTCAATCTTGCCATCATAGAGCGTGATGCCGCCTGGGAAGAACCCATTGACATACCGGCAAGCATTCCTGTATAAAAGAATAACTCCTTGCTGTCAGCAAAAATCGCAGCTAGAATAACAACAAACCAAATCAGGAGAGTAATAACAATAGTTCGTTTAGGACCTATTTTATCAGTCACAAAGCCAAAAAGAAGGGAGCCAACTATAGCTGTAGTCTGAACCAGCATAAAAAAGACTATCAGTTCACCGGTAGTGAAGCCAAGGGTATTCTGTGCATAAATCGACGAAAATGCTATGACGGTTAAAATAGCGTCATTATAGAAAAAATAGGCAATGAGAAAACGTACAAGATCAGGATAGCTCATGATATGCTGAACCGTATACTTAACCTCCTTTATAGAATTACCGAGTGCAGCCAAAGAAATGGCCGGCCTCTCTTCCTTTTTTTCATCACGAATTACAAGGAAAATAGGTGCTGCAAACAGTGCAAAAAACAGTGCGGCAACCAAAAAGCTGAACTGAACATTAGGTGCATTTGAGAGAACGATCCCTTTACTTAACAAGGGCTTCAGCAGAAGAAGAATGGCCAACGCACCAAGATACCCCATAGCAAAACCATAACCGGAGACTCTGCCGATACTCTTTTCAGTCGCAATTTCCTTGAGATAGGCATCATAAAAAACAAGTCCGCCCTCAAAACCTATGTTTGCAAAAATAAAAAGAGCTACAGCGGCGACAGCCATTCCAGGTCCTGAAAAGGAAAGCAGAGCCGTAGCGATAACTGAAATCAAGGTAAAGACAAAAAGAAAGCGCTTACGTTTGCCGGAATAATCAGCGGCAGCTCCAAGGACCGGCGATATAAGGGCAACAAGCAGCATGGAGAGGCTGATGCTGAACCCCCACAAAGCATCACCTGATGGCTCTCCTTTACAAATAACGTTTTTGAAATAGAGGGGGAAAACGAAGGTAACCATTATAACGCTGAAGGAAGTGTTTGCAAAATCAAAAAGCAACCAGGAAAACACTTTATATTTCTGCGTCACAATAGGTTCAGGTTTAACTTGTGAGGGCAACTATAATACAAACCCCATTACGCTTCGACAATATGTTTGTAGAGCGATTCAAACAGTGGTCTTCCGTCCAAAGATCCAAGTAGTTTTTCGCTGGCCCTTTCGGGATGTGGCATCAAGCCAAGTACATTACCCTGCCTGTTAATAATACCGGCAATATTATTGAGTGAGCCATTCGGGTTAGCTTCATCAGTAACCATCCCCGCAGCATCTGAATATTTAAAAACAATCTGATTATGCTCTTCAAGGCTTTCTATAACTTCCGAAGGAGCAAAATAATTACCTTCACCATGAGCAATAGGCATACTAAGCACTTCTTCCTTTTTATACTCGCTGGTAAATATGGTAGAACAGTTTAAAGCCTTGATATTTGTCTGACAACAGAGAAATTTTTTATCCCTGTTCCGGGAAAGAGCACCTTCTAAAAGTCCGCTTTCAAGCAACACCTGAAATCCATTGCAGATGCCCAGCACAGGAAACCCTTTGCGTGCGAACTCAATAACTTCCTGCATGATAGGTGAAAAGCGAGCAATTGACCCAGCTCGTAGATAGTCGCCATAAGAAAAGCCTCCAGGCAGAACAATTGCCTTTGCACCCTGAAGATCATGATCATTATGCCAGAGCATAACTGGTCTGACGCCCTCAAAAGAAGCGATAGAATACTCAGTATCATGATCACAGTTTGAACCCGGAAATACGACGACCCCTACAATTACTTCAGCCATAGTTGAGTGTTATTTAATTGACTTGCTCCAGCTCAAAGGAATAATTCTCCATTACTGGATTCGATAACAGTTTCTGACTGATCTCATTGGCGATGCGTTCAGCTTGAAGTAGATCCTGTTCGTTGATTGTTACCTCTATATATTTGCCAATTCTGGCCGATTCAACGGTACCGTATCCAAGATTTTTCAAAGCATGCTCTACGGCTTTTCCTTGAACATCAAGAATTGATTGTCGCAGGGTAACTTTTATTTTTGCAGTATATGGCATTATCACACGTAGTTGAATGAAAAAAAATCAAAGCTGCCACTGACGGCACAACAATGTAAACGTCCTTACAATACCGAGCAGAATATACAACAACATGGCTAGAAAAAAAGCCTTCGCATGAAAGAGAAGAACGCAGAACATTGCAGCAATATAGAGCGCCATTTGAAAAGGTTTCTGTCTGAAAGATTCTGCTGTGGGCTTCGGGAGTGCATCATAATTCACCTTGCTAACCATCAGTATGGCAAGTCCAGTTGAAAGCCATGCAAGTACAATCTGCATAACACTTGCAGGAAAAACCGTATCAACGCTCATCCAGAGAACAAAGCCGGCAATGGTTAATGCCTGGGCAGGGGTTGGAAGACCTGAAAAGGACTCTTTTTTATATCCGATCATACTGATATTAAAGCGGGCTAACCTCAATCCGCTACCGATCATAAGCAGAGAACTGACAAAAATGCCGGTAATCCCTGGTAGACCTTCAAGACCAAACTTGTAGACAAGATATGCAGGAGCCGCCCCGAAAGAGACAAGATCGGAAAGAGAATCAAGCTCAAAACCGAAATCAGAAATACCATTGGTCATTCGAGCAACAAAACCATCCAGGGTATCAAAAAAAGCTGCAAGAATAATAAACCAACATGCTGCCACAAAGCTCCCTTCTCCCGCCATGACGATAGCAATATAACCGGAAACCATGTTCATAACCGTAAAAACGGAGGGAACGAAAGAACGCGATACAAACGGAAATAATTGGCGATCCTGTGAACTGTTTTTCAGAAAAGGAGGATAGCGTTTTTGAGCTTTTTTGTTACCAGCATCATCCATATATATAAATTCCCATCATAAAAAAAGTTATCCTTATAGGCACATAAATGCCATTTGGGAGCGCTAGTTTGAAAAGTACAATCTTTTCAACAAGTTAATAAACAGAAAAAAGCAGAGAGGCCTTCTCAGTAACTTTCATCAGCAGAAGGAAAGTCCTTCTCTTGGACATCATGAACATACTGCCTGACAGCTTGTTCTATAACAGTGTTTAAATCGACGTATTGGCGAACAAAACGGGGATGAAACTCCCGGTTTAGCCCAAGAATATCGTTGATAACAAGGACCTGACCATCACATTCAACACCAGCACCAATACCGATTGTCGGAATGGTCAAAGAGCGAGTAACTTCAGCAGCAAGAGCAGATGGAATTTTTTCGAGCACTACAGCAAATGCGCCAGCCTGTTCGAGAATGCTGGCATCTTCCAGAAGCTGTTCAGCCTCAAGACCTTGCTGGGCTCTTACCTTATAACTCCCGTACTTATAAATAGACTGGGGCATGAGACCGAGATGACCCATAACCGGAATGCCAACATCGGTAATCCTCTTGACAGTGTCAGCAATAACTCTGCCTCCTTCCAGCTTTACGGCATCGCACTCATGCTCTTTCATAATCTTCCCTGCATTACGCAGCGCCTCCTCACCAGAAAGCTGATAGCTCATGAAAGGCATGTCGGTGACCACCATCGCCCTGTTGCTCTCGTCCTTGACTCCTCTGACAACAGCTTTTGCGTGATAGATCATCTCATCAATCGTAATAGGTAATGTCGTGCTGTGACCAGCAAAAACATTGCTTGCTGAATCGCCGACGAGGATTATATCAATACCAGCACGGTCGAGAATCCTCGCCATAGTATAGTCGTATGCTGTCAATACTGATATTTTTTCCCCTCCCTGCTTCATGTCGAGCAGCCTTCTGGTTGTGACATGTGCAGATTTCTGATGAGCGCTTCTGTTCATATTATTTGTACAACTTATTGGGATAAATGTCCATGATCACCGAGAATATTCAACAATTCATCCATATGCAGTTCCTCGACCTTAATGCCATGCAACTCTCCTGCAGCACTCCGCATTAGCTCCGCAAGATGTTCATATTGAGGAATGTAACCGAGAATCTCTTCTAGAGAGATAGATTTTCGTTCCATCTCATCCCTGATATCCTCAAGAGCATCCTTTTCTGAAAAAGTGATAAACTGACAAAGCTCCTTGTGAAGTTCGGAAAGAAGAAGAGAGCCATGCTGTAAAAGAACGTTCATGGTTTTGCGTTGTGCCGAACCAACCAATTTACGTCCCTCAACCTGCAATTCATACTTGGCCGATGCAGTAAAACAGCTCACAGATCCTCCTGTTGGCACTCCCTGAGACCTTTGAAGAGTGGAACGACAAAACTCTGCATGAATACCTAAACCTTTAAGCGCTTGCTGAATTACCTCATGCACCATTCTGTAGAGTACTGAGTTCTGTTCAGAAGAGTCTGAAAAAAAACTGTAGGTAAATTCATCGGCATGAAAAACCGCCCTGCCACCAGTCGGACGCCTGACAACATCAACACCTGCAGCCTGACATTTTAGAATATCAATCTCCGAACAGTCCTGATTGTATCCCAATGTTATGGCATAAGGTCGCCAGGAATAAAAACGCCATAGACAACTCTCACTACCATAATGCTTCTGAAATCGACCATCAAGAAATGCAGCCATAAGCCACCGGTCAAACTCCATATTTTCTTCACCGGTATGCAAACCGGTATCAACACAATAAACCTTAGAAAAAAAGGTGTTCACAACATCAGATCCTTAGAAAATACATGTAAGCGGCAAATGAACAAAAGCCAAGATAGCTGAAAAGGATATTGGAACAAAAAGAAGAGAACGGAAAAACAATAAAGTCAAATGCTTATCACCAGCGGATGCAAAGGCTCTCCAACTTTTCAAATGCGAGGATTGTTCAAAATTTCCTACACGGCACTGATAAGCATATAAGCTTATGAAGGCAATAAAAAGAATTGCTCTATGCGACTTTTTTATACATCAACTCTTTTGTAATTAAACAAAACCTCTTTTCGGTTCATTTCAAAAAATCTCAATAATCTGTAATTTTAACGCCAACGAGTAGCAGTGATGGTATTTTCTGATTTTTTTCACTCGTTTACATTGTTTGTGTCCTACGTTACGGGTATTTTGCCAAAAAATTCAATTTTGATAATCACCTCCCATGGGCACGCAGACTATAAAAAATATCCTTGTTTCATTCCGCAATATTGCTGTGGTTGGAATATCGGCCAAACCCGAACGCCCAAGCAATAAGGTTGCGAAGTACCTGATAGAACAGGGGTACACTGTTTACCCTGTAAATCCCGGTCTTGAAGAGGTCTTCGGACTACCTTGTTACCCGTCACTCTCCTCTATACCACCAGAGATGAGCAAAAAAATTGAAATTGTCAATATTTTCCGTAAATCAGCAGATGTCCCCCCCATTGTTGATGAAGCCATCGATATCGGAGCAAAAGTCATCTGGATGCAGAGTGGAATCACCAATGAAGAGGCCGCAAATAAAGCACGAAACTCCGGACTTCTCGTTGTAGAAAATCATTGTATTGCTGTCGAACATCAGCTCCTTTTTCATTAGAACCAGCATAATATTTTCAACCGTCACACAAGCATTTATGCCAAAAATAACTGTTGCTCTCATTTTTGGAGGCAGGTCAGCTGAACATGAAATATCAATCATCTCTGCAAAATCAATAGCAGCGAACATCAGTACTGAACATTACAGAATTATCCCAATCTATATCACACAGGAAGGTCTCTGGCTCTGTGAAGGTATTGCCTGCGAAATTCTTAACCTTGATTTGTCAGCTCTCTTAAGAACCTCTCCGAATGATAGTGTGCGCTTAACCCTCCAAAATCTGGTAGAAAAGGTCGCTCAGCAGCCATTCGATCTGGATTTCAATGCGGCAGGTATTAACGTCGCATTTATCGCACTTCACGGTTCATATGGGGAAGACGGCCGCATTCAGGGTTTTCTTGATACATGCAATATTCCATATACGGGTTGTGGGGTTCTCGCATCAGCACTCACGATGGACAAGGCACTCACTAAACTTTGCGCGCTCGACGCTGGCCTGAATGTCGCACCTTCAATAACACTTTTTAGCGCTGATTACCATAATAACCGTGAAATGGTTCACACTCAAATCGAAAAACAGTTTGAATACCCGTTTTTTATCAAACCGGCGAATCTCGGTTCTTCGGTAGGAATATCAAAAGTTCATAGGATCGAAGAATTACCTCAAGCTCTTGAATATGCCTGTTCTCTAGACTCTAAGGTACTTGTCGAAAAAGCAATTACAGGAAGAGAAATAGAAGTTGCTGTACTCGGTAATGAGCTGCCGTTGGTCTCAATATGCGGAGAAATTGAACCCGGCGGTGATTTTTATGACTATCAGGATAAATACATTCACAATACGGCAAAGCTTTTCATTCCAGCACGCATTCCCGACGACATCCAAAAAGAGGTACAAACAGCAGCCCTCAAGATTTACAAGGCACTAGGATGCAAGGGTATGTCAAGAATTGATTTTTTTGTGAATGAGCACACAGGAACCATTGTCCTCAATGAAGTCAATACTATTCCTGGCTTCACCGATATCAGTATGTTTCCGAGACTCATGGAGGCAACCGGGATAAGTTTTCCGGAACTAGCAAAACGCCTGCTCCAACTCGCGCTGGAAAACAGCGAACCTTTCAATAATAATGGCCTAATCTTATGACCATTACAACCACTGATACCGGCCAAGGAGACTCCTTCATGATTAGTAAACCTCACCTTTTTTTTGCGGAGGTTTCGCTTGACTTGTCCAGAGGAAAATTCCAGTCCGGCCTTGACAAACTCATTCCTTTTTCCGACCATTTTTCAGATTCATATCTCTTTCACTTGTTGTATGCAAAAGCCCTCAAGGGGCTTAAAAAGCACTCTCTTGCCAGAGAATATTTACGGAAATGCTGCGACATTGCCCCGGCTAACCAAGTTGCATGGAAAGAGCTTGTTGACCTGCAAGCTTCAGGTAATGGAGAAGAAAACAGTACTCCATCAACCAAATTCGACCCCATTTCTGATGAACTTGAAAGAATCACTGCGGCACTCATGAAATTTAATCCGGTGCAAACATCGGAAAACTCCGATCCGACCTCCATCCTTGAACAAAAACAGCCTTTTCCAGATGATACGGCTATTGCGGTTCCCACAGAAAGCCTTGCCAGCCTTTTCACTTCGCAAGGAGCCTACAAAAAAGCCATAAAAATTTATACGGTTCTCATACAGCTCAAACCGCACAACGCTGAACAATACAAGGAAGAGATTGATTCACTCCTCAATCGCCTTTAAATCAGGACAGTACCTGCAACATTCAAATGATAGGAACTAATTAGCTTACCTTAACGTATAGAAGTCATTATATTACAATCAACAATGGACAATTTAAACGGTTAGAACATAGTATTTTGGTTTCACGGTTTTTTCTGTCTCTCTTTATATTTGTGCTCATTCTTGCACACCCTGCTTATGGTATAGGTGCCGAAGCGAAGGAAAAAAAGCTTTCTCTTGCAAACTGCGTAGATATAGCTATTAACAACGCCACTTCTGCAAAAAAAGCCAAATACAATCTGAAGCTACAAGGCGCCGATGTGTTAAGAAGTTACGGTAACTTTCTTCCCAAAATTTTGTTTTCGACTACTTATACACCCTATGCCCTCAGCAAAACCTATGCACAATACTCTCTTGACGTTCCACCGTTAAAAATCAAAACTGAGAATGAATCGGTTAATTTAACACTGACAACCTCCCTGAATCTTTTCAACGGTTTTAGTGATTACGCATCTCTGCAATCTGCCCTCAATAAAGAACGAGCAGCCGAATACACCCTTACACGAGCTCTACAGACCGTAGTTTATGATATTACCCAGTATTATTATCAAATACTTCTGAACCGTGAACTCCTTGATATTGCACGAGAAAATCTTCTTTCGATTAAGGATCAGCTGACACTTACAGACCGGCAATTTCAAATCGGACTTAAATCCAAAACCGATCTCTACCAGCAACAGGCTGCTGCTGCAGAAAGCGACCTTTCGGTTATTCAAGCAGAAACACGAATGCAGCGCAGTACGCTGGAATTGCTACGCCGCCTGCAAATCGATCCACTGACTAAAATTACTCTCGAACCTACCCCGAACGAACTGAACTTAGGGATTTCATCGAAGCCAGATATCGATACTCTAGTCACCATCGCTCTTGAACGACGCAGTGACCTGAAAAGCAAGGGGCTTGAAACCAAGGCGGCACAATGGCAAATCACACAATCCAGAGCACAATGGTATCCTCATCTGGATCTTAATGTCAACTCAAGCACAGGAGGCAACGGATACCTGCGCCAGAGCTATGGTGGATTCAGTGCAGAATACTCCTATCCTCCAATCTCAGATCAGCTTCGAAATTCAATCGGATACTCGGTTGGTTTAAATTTAAACTGGTCGATCTTTGATGGATTTCAAACGCGCTACAACGTTGAATCAGCCAAAATCAACCATCTCAACCAAAAACTTGATTATGAGGATCTGAAAAATAATATAGTCCTCGACCTTCAATTAGCGGTAAATGACTATGCTGCAGCATTAATGCAAATCGAAAAATCCAAAGTGAGTCTTACTGCATCACGCTCCGCATTTGAAGACATCAAAAGAAAATATGAACTCGGGGCAACTGGTTTTGTTGAGCTCAGTACTGCTCGGGCATCTCTCTTCAATGCCCGCTCCAATCTTTCCCAAGCCACCTATAACCTGGCGCTTCAGAAGAGCGTTCTTGATTTCGCGACTGGCACCATACCAATGCCATAGTAACCTGAATCCAGCATACCATCCGATGAGTAAACAAAAATCCCGATTGAACAGTAAAACCTTATTGATCACCCTTGCAGCGATTCTGCTTACTGGAGGCGCAATCTTTACTTTTCTAACCTTTCAGGAAAAACCCGTAGAGGTTACAACCGAAAAAGTTTCCATAAAAGAGGTTGTGCATATCGTTACTGCAACGGGAAAAATAGAGCCAGAACTAGTGGTTGCGATATCGCCGGACGTCTCAGGTGAAATTATCGAATTACCCATCCAGGATGGACAGAACGTAAAAAAAGGTGATCTACTACTTAAGATTCAGCCCGATCTCTACATAAATCAGGTAGAACAGAGCCTTGCTCAGCTTAATTCAGCAAAATCACAAAGCCTTGAATCACAGTCAAAAAAAATGAAGGCAGAAGATGATTTCAAAAAGGCTGCACTGCTCTACAAAGAAAAACTGATCTCTGAATCAGATTTCATGACATCAAAAACCAATGCACGATCAGCACAAGCAGTCTATCAAGCCTCGCTTCATACCATTGAACAGAACAAAAGCCTGCTTGATCAGAATCAGGATCGGTTGAAAAAGACCGTAGTCCGTGCTCCAATAAGCGGTTCCATAATCGTTCTGAACAATAAGCTTGGGGAACGTGTTGTAGGTACCGGTCAATTTCCAGGAACAGAAGTTCTTCGGCTTGCGAACCTTGACAGTATGCAGGTCAAAGTGGAGGTCAATGAAAACGATATAGTCAATGTAAAACCCGGTAATCCGGTTTCCATCAAGGTTGATGCTTTCGGCGATCGGATATTTCAAGGAATTGTACATGAAATATCCAATTCAGCCATCTCTAAGGCTACGGGAACACAGGAAGAGGTTACAAATTTTTCAGTGAAAATTCACATTTTCAATCATGATCGTTTGCTGAAACCAGGCATGAGCGCCACCGCAGATATTGAATCACAAAGGGTAAAAAACGCTCTTGTTGTCCCTATTCAAAGCGTGACTATCCGAAGCATATCCAAAACTCCGGAGAGCGCAATACCGGATAAGTCCATCACTATCGCAGCGAAAACCAAAACACCCGAGAGCCAGCAAGGAGTATTTGTCATCAAATCCGGCAAAGCATCATTCCGTCCGGTTAAAACCGGAACAACAGACAATACACACATTATCGTCACAGAAGGACTCACAAAAGGAGAAGAGGTTGTTTCAGGAAGCTACACAGCCATTACCAGCCAACTCAAAGAAGGTTCCATTGTTAAACAGCAGCAACGATAGTCCCGTAATACAGACTCCAGCTATCATCATCATGCAATCGCTCTGTAAATTTTACACAATGGGCGATCAAGAGGTGCGGGCGCTCGACTCGATCAACCTTGATTTCAAACGCAACGACTATGCCGCGATCATGGGACCATCTGGTAGCGGAAAGTCAACACTTATGAATATTATTGGTTGTCTTGATACGCCAACTTCTGGTATTTATGAACTCAACGGACAACATGTTGCTGAAATGGATGAGGATGAACTGGCTCGTGTCCGGAATAAAGAAATAGGCTTTGTATTTCAAACCTTCAACCTGCTCCCGCGCCTTAACTGTCTTCGCAATGTCGAACTGCCTTTGATTTATGCTGGTGTTCCACCTGAAGAACGTGAACAGCGAGCTTCGGAAGCTCTGATAAAAGTGGGTCTCGGTGACCGGATTACTCACAAGCCAGCGGAACTCTCAGGTGGTCAGATTCAAAGAGTTGCCATAGCAAGGGCACTTATCAACAAACCTTCAATCATACTTGCTGACGAACCTACCGGAAACCTCGATACGGCTACCAGTCATGATATCATGGATATCTTTGGAGCACTATCCGATGCGGGGAATACTATCATATTAATTACCCATGAAGAGGATATTGCCCGCTACACCCGACGCGTCATCCGTCTTAGGGACGGAAAAATCGAAAGCGATACCATGCAATGAAAATTACCTACCGACAGTTTCGGTATGAAACTACAGAAAGCCTGAAAATGGCTCTCTTTCAAATCAGGGCCAATAAAATACGCTCATTTCTTACAGCTCTCGGTGTCATAATCGGCATTGTTGCCATTACCATGATGGGCACAGCTATCAATGGTATCGACCGGGGATTTGATAAAAGCCTTGCCATGCTAGGTTACGATGTTATTTATGTCCAGAAATCATCATGGAGCACCATGGGGCAGTGGTGGCTCTATCGTAACCGTCCAGATCTGAAAACAGAGTATGCAGATCAGCTCAACAGAATTATTGCCGATAATCCACATTCAGAACTTCTCCTCGCCGTCCCGCAGATGTCAACCTATCAGGCATCGGCAAAATACAGAGATCGAATCCTTGAACAGGTCTTTTCTCTCGGCACCAACCATGAATACCTGCAAACGGCATCAGGAGGGCTAACCTCTGGCCGTTTTTTTACACCCGCAGAATCTGCAAGCAATGCAATGGTCTGCGTTATTGGCGATGATATTGCCACCGGCCTCTTTCCAAATGAGCCTGCTCTCGATAAATATATACAGTTGAAAAATGGCAAATGCCGCATTATCGGAATTTTTAGAAAACAGGGGAAATTTCTCGGCCTCTTCAGTTTTGACAATCAAATCATCATGCCACTCGGAGCCTTTGAAAAGATTTACGGCAAAAACATGTTCACAACAATCAGGGTAAAAATCAAAGAGCAAACACATGTTTCTGAAGCAAAGGAAGAGCTGCTCGGTCTGATGAGAAGAATTCGCAGAATTCCTGCCGGAAAGGAGGAAGACTTCTCGATCAATGAACAGAGAGCATTCAAAAGCCAGCTTGACCCCATTAAAAATGGGATCGCAGTCGCAGGTATTTTCATTACAGGTATGTCGCTTTTTGTTGGAGCCATCGGCATCATGAACATCACCTTTGTCAGCGTAAAGGAGCGCACAAGAGAAATCGGACTTCGCAAAGCACTTGGCGCCAGACGGCAAACTATTCTCCTTCAATTTCTTATCGAATCAGTAATGATCTGCCTTATCGGAGGATTTACCGGGCTTTGCACCGCTCTGTTGATAACCTTCTCTATCGAAAAGATTGTTCCTGATTTTCCTATACAGTTCTCCCTTGACCTTGTTATGGCAAGTCTTGCTGTTTCAGTGATTACCGGTATTATATCCGGTCTTGCTCCTGCAGTTACGGCTTCAAAACTCGACCCGGCAGACTCACTGCGTTATGAATAGGATTGCTTATGCTGCTGCGTGAAACCATCACTCAGGCGATTTACTCACTGACCATCAACAAGCTTCGCTCATGGCTCACTATTATGGGGGTCGCTGTAGGTGTCTTTTCCATCATCGCAGTAATGACAGCGCTTGATGCCGTTGACAAAAGCGTTGAATCAGGCCTGACAAGCCTTGGAGCCAACACCTTCCAGATACAAAAAAATCCTGCAACAGTCTTCGGCAGCGGTCACAAACGAAACATCTATGCTAACAGGAAAGATATCACCTATCCAGAGGCTCTCTTGTTCAAAAAAAGCATGGAACCACACGCCCGCAATATCGGCTTCACTATCTCCAGCCAAGCCAATCTGGCGAAATATGCCAATCGAACCACCAACCCCGATGTCACATTGACTGGCGGTGACGAGAATTTTTCCTCATCCAACGGATATAATGTTGTGATTGGACGCAATCTCTCACAAAACGACATAAAGTCAGCAAGAAACACCGCCGTACTTGGCAGCGAGCTTGCAGCAACACTCTTTCCTTCAGGGGAGAACCCGCAGAACAAATTCATTAAGGTCAACGGGGAGATCTACACTGTTACCGGTGTTTTCGATAAAAAAGGTGCTGCATTCGGCCAAAGCCAGGATAACTTTATACTCATTCCCATTACCCGCTACCTAGATCATATTAACGAAAAAAGCAGCCTGAGCATCACTGTTGAGGCTCTTTCACGCAAAGACTATCCACTTGCTATTGACCGGGCAATTGGATCCATGAGACTTGCAAGGGGATTAACAGTAAAGGACATCAACGATTTTGAGATCAGAACTAACGAATCACTTATTGACTCGTTCAGAGATATACAGCGTGCAATCAGTACTGGTGCTTTCATCATCAGTTTTATGGCCCTCCTGACTGCGGGAGTAGGAATCATGAACATCATGCTGGTCAGTGTAACTGAAAGAACGAGGGAAATCGGTATCCGAAAATCGATCGGGGCACCAAAAAGCAGCATTCTTCGTCAATTCCTTTTCGAATCGCTGTTTCTCTCTATAGCCGGAGGCCTGATCGGCATTATGGTAGGTATTATAGCTGGCAACATCGTTGCCTTAAAATTCAATCTCCCACCAATATTTCCATGGATTTGGATAGCCGTATCCATGATTGTTTGTTCCACCATAGGTATGACCTTTGGGCTCTTCCCTGCATGGAAAGCAGCAAATCTAGACCCTGTGGAAGCGTTGAGACCAAAATAAAGGAATAAAAAAACATTGCTGAACTACTCGGCAAGCATGCCGCAATTTTTGCTATAGACTGAGGGTTTGTAAAACGCCCAATGGTTTTAGGACAATGCAAATGCAAAAAAATCTTACCAACAAACAAATTACCTCTTGAAACCCGCCCGGGATCACGAAAAAGTCTTATTATTTTAAAAACACATCCTGTAATCACCTATTGATCTGTCAGCGAGCTTGCGGGATTTTCCAGACTCAGCATCCCCGATCCCTCCTCATACGCAAAAAGCTCAGCATAACGCCCCCATTCAATAGCAACCCTTAATACTCTTTCTGCCTCATCTTCGCTGAAAAAATCTTCTAACTCACGAAGAAAGCGATCTTCAGGAGCACGATTCCCTGGGCGCTCATCAATAATATGACGAATATGGGCCGCCAAAGCAACATGCCGAATTACATGTTCTGCAAAAATTACCTTACGTTGCAGGATGTCGGCACCAACATAGCTATGTCCTGAAGGGGTGAGTTCCACATCACCACCCTCTGTACGCGCAAACGTAAGAATTTCCAAGGCTTCAAGAAGGGGAAAAAGCTGCTCGACCCCAAAACCCATCTGATCGGCCAATTCAGGAAGGTCAGCTCTTCCATTATAAGGCTCGCCGGCTAGTGCTTCCATCAATCCAGCAAGTTGATTGATAGGAGCACATGGTAATCGATACGACAATGGAACAGCTTCAACCTTGCCAATCGTACTACGGGGCCGCTTGGTCATGAGTTCATACACCCGATCGACGAGTTGTCTGAATGTCGGAGCCTCACGATCACGAGGATGTTGCAGGGAAATTTTGATCTCTGCCAAAATCGTCCCTGGATTAGTACCAAGAATGACAATCCGATCAGCAAGGAGAACAGCTTCCTCGATATTATGTGATACCAGAAGAATCCCTTTAGTAGGAATACGTCGCTCCAACCAAAGTTCGATGAGATCTGTCCGTAGAGTTTCGGCAGTAAGAACATCTAGGGCTGAAAATGCTTCATCCATCAGCAGCAATGTCGGTTCAACCACTAGTGCACGAGCAAACCCTACCCGCTGTCGCATACCACCGGAAAGTTCCTTTGGATATGCCGATTCAAAACCATCAAGCCCAATCAGATCAATTGCTGCCAAAGCACGCCTCCGCCGTTCTTCTTGATTTACGCCCATTGCATCTAATCCAAGCTCGACATTTTCAAGCACTGTAAACCATGGGAAAAGAGCAAATGTTTGAAACACCATAGCAAGTCCTTTAACGGGACCTGTAACTCGTTTACCACAATAGAACACTTCCCCGCTTCCTGGCCGGGTAAGGCCTGATATAATGCGGAGCAAAGTGGACTTACCGGATCCTGACCGTCCAAGAAGCGCAACAATTTCCCCCTCTTTGATGGCAAGACTTACACCATCAAGAACAAGATGCTCTTCTCCTCCGGACTTTTTGAATGATTTGCTGATATTCATCAGGTTCAGCAAATCATTCTCTGGGTGTAATTTTTCCATAAGTGTACAAGACTAATCCAGACGAAAACGAGTCTGGGACATGATGTAAAGCCGTCTCCAAAAGAAACGGTTAATAAATACAACATAGAGACTCATCACGGTAATACCGAGAACGATATGTGGATAATCTCCTTTTTCAGTCCACTGTGCAATGTATGAACCAAGGCCTGTAGCAGTAATAGTAGTGGAACCCCAATTTACGACCTCAGCCACAATGCTGGCATTCCAAGTGCCTCCTGAAGCGGTGATAAGGCCGGTTAACAGTGAAGGGATAATACTTGGAAGCAACAGGTGCTTCCAGAGTCTCCAGCCTGAAAGGCCAAGGTTTTGAGCTGCCTCAAGCAAATCTGTTGGGATAGCTGATGCGCCAGCGATAACATTAAAAAGTATATACCACTGTGTGCCGAGAATCATGAGTGGTGCTGTCCATATTTCCGGAGAAAGACGATATCGAACCAAAAAGAATACCGCTACAGGGAAAAAAAGATTAGCCGGAAAGGCTGCCAGAAACTGAGCAAGAGGCTGAATCTTTGTTGCCATACGAGGGTTAAGGCCAATAATAACCCCCAGAGGCACCCAAACTAGACTGGCTAGTACGAGAAGAACCATGACTCGAGTAAGTGTTATAAGACCAAGCATGAAAACTTTTAATATCTCCATATGAGCCACCCCATTCAGAACAAAGCTAATCAGCATCCATCCCCCGAAAGCCATTCCACCGATCAAAATCCCATACCATGTAAAGCCCTGAATCTTAATTACTAAGAGAGAAGGTTCCTTGAAACTCAGAGCACGGCGGGGCAATTTCGGAAGTCGCTCTATCATTATAGTCCATTGATTACCGATACCTTTTACAAAATTTCGAAGTATGTGCGCACGTTGAAACAAGGTAAGCACCCATGATTCAGCAACATCCTGACTTTCGGTAAGTTCAAACTTGAACTTTTCGGCCCAGGCTACCAACGGTCGAAAAAGTAATTGATCATACATGAGAATGACAATCAGCATGGTGAGAAGCGCATAACCAATTGCTGAAAGGTTTTTGCTCTGGATGGCTTGTGCCACATAAGAACCAATACCGGGTAATGTCACGGCAGTCTTGCCGACAGTAATAGCTTCCGAAGCCACGACGAAAAACCAACCACCTGAAACCGACATCATCGTATTCCAGATCAGACTCGGCGTAGCAAAGGGCACCTCAAGTTTCCAGAACCGTTGCCATGATGAGAGCCCAAAAAGATCAGAGGCTTCCTGAAGCTCTTTTGGAACAGTTTTAAGCGACTGATAAAAGCTGAAGGCCATATTCCAGGCTTGAGAAGTAAAAATGGCAAAAATGGCCGCCATTTCAACGCCCAACAGATTGCCTGGGAACAAAGCGATAAAACCGGTGACAGTAATGGAGAGAAAGCCCAGAATTGGTACCGATTGAAGGATATCGAGAAACGGTACTAAAATGCTTTCGGCCCGATGACTTTTTGCAGCTACCGTTGAGTAAGTGAATGTAAATATGAATGAAGCAATAAGTGCAGCAACCATCCGAAGTACAGTGCGCAACGCATATATGGGAAGATGCACCGGATCGAGGGAAAGAGGTATTTGTTCACCAGGAATAAAGGGGACAGCCATCTGACGACTTCCCAAGGCCAGAAGGGTAATCATGCCCATGACAAGGGTAAATGCAACAATATCCCAAATATAGGGCAGTTTTTTTTTAATATTCTTTTCTACCATGCTGATGGTAACAATCCATTATCATGAGAAATCTTCATAACTGGCATGAATAATTGCGAATATACCCATTCCAAGGGTGATTGTACTAACCTGCAATTGTACGACTTTTCAAGAAAATCACACTATCTCTCACAAAGGTATTCCCATGGTAATCATAGCCGCGAAGATTGAATGATAAATACACCATAACATCCAAGAAGAAAAAGTCGGCGCCACTTCATTATTCATATCTCTATCTTAATCAATGTGAAAAAGGTACATCAATAAGAAGTGATGTATTGTTAAGGAAGTGTTAAAGAATAGAAAAAAATCACAGCCAATAGAAACCAGTACTTACCTCTTTACTAGAATGCTTATAATTTAAGACCGACTGTAATAAAGCTGAAGAGAACTCTGATATTGAAAAGATCGAAATAAAGGTCTGTTCAAACGTTTTTTTGCTTGTTCTCCGGTCATAAAAAAGCTTACATTTCCGACCTTGCAAGCGCACATGCATGACTGATTATGACAGTAGACTACCATAAGAAAAATAAAAAACGTACGTACCATTATGTATTTTAAAAATGCTGACGAGGTTCTTTTTCAATGGGTTTCACGTGTCTGTAGCGGAAATCCGGATGACATTGCAGCACTTTATCATGAGTCTGCTATCTTGGTTCCCACATTTTCTCCTCATACCGTTATGACCACCGAAGGGGTCAGAGACTACTTTGGACAACTTGCTTCAAGAGAAGGACTAGGAGTCCGACTTCACAACAAGGCGCTTCGAAAACAATCACTGAGCGAAACCGTACATACACTAAGCGGTATTTATTCGTTTGAATTTGAGGTTGATCAGGTGTTACTCTCTTTTCCTTCACGATTTACTTTTGTGATGGACATCTCACTACCTGAACCCATCCTGCATCACCACTCTTCACAGGTTCCAAGAAATCTTTCATAACCAATCGATTACTGACCCGGAACAAAGTATCAGAAAATTCAGACCTTGTTCCGGGAATTCCTTATTTTTTTCTGTATACCTTTTTTCTGATTTTTTGACTGACAAAACAGGAACTTCGAGATGTACAGAAACATTGCTGATTACGGGCTTATCGGGGATCTACATTCTGCTGCGCTGGTTTCGATTGATGGTTCTATTGATTACTGCTCCCTTCCCTTGCTCGACTCTCCAACGATCTTTGCCGCTCTTCTTGATGCTGAAAAAGGGGGCTTTTTCAGCCTTCAGCCATCAGAAATCTTTACTTCCACTCAGGAGTATATAACCAACACTAACATACTA
>JAPLFE010000164.1 GCA_026390855.1 Chlorobiales bacterium
GGCAGGGGGTAGAGTTTGTCAAAAGGTTCATGGGGGATAAGCTCTGGTCATTTGAATACAACAGCAGGAAATACAATGCTTCTGAGATATCCTCATTTGTTCTGAAGAAGCTGAAGAAGGATGCTGAGGAGAAGTTGGGGACTTCCATCAAGGATGTGGTGATAACGGTACCGGCCTATTTTGGGGACCCCCAGAGGAGAGCGACCATTGAGGCAGGGGAGATGGCAGGACTGAATGTAGTACAGGTGATCAACGAACCTACAGCAGCGGCCTACTCCTATGGTCTTCATAAGTTAGGCAAAGACCAACGCGTGCTGGTGTTTGACCTTGGCGGGGGAACCTTTGATGTGACCGTGATAGAGATAAGCGGGGAGAAGATTGAGGTTAAGGCGACCAATGGTGATCACCAACTGGGTGGCAAGGACTGGGACGAAGCACTTATCCAGTATATTGCAGACAAGTTTCAAAAAACACATAGAATCAATCCTCACGATGACGAGGCGGACTATCAGGCCTTGAAAGAAAAGGCACTTTCAGCAAAGATAGCGGTAGTTGGTATTAAAGGAAGCCAAGTTCCAAAAGAAAGAAATAGATGTAGTGTTATTGGCTGGCGGATCTACCCGGATGCCCATGGTAGTGAACATGCTTAAGGACTGCTTCGGGAAAGAGCCGAGCAAGTTGCTTAATCCTGATGAATGCGTTGCACTTGGTGCGGCTGTCAAGGCAGCTCTACTTAAAAAGGAAAAGTGGGCATTGCCTGGAGAAAAGAAGGTATGGGGATTGTCTTCCAAGATGCAAGATATCAATGTTACCTCGCATAGTTTCGGGTTTGCGGTGTTGAAAGATGGGGAACTGTTCAACAGCACTATAATACCTAAGAATACACCATATCCCTGTGAACGGGAAAAGAGTGATTATGTAACGACCTATGACAACCAGGAGACGCTTGACCTGTATGTCTTGGAGGGGGAAGCGGAAGATCCAAGAGATTGCGATCTTGTAAGAAGCTACCAGATATATGACATACCCAGGAGACCTGCAGGCAAGACAAAACTGAAGGTGACCTATAAATATAATCATAATCAGATCGTGGAAGCAAGTGCAATTGATTTGAACAATAATAAAGTGCTTCCGATGAAAATGATTGAGAATCCTGACCTGAATCAGCTTAAAATATCAAAAGGCTTAGATGTTGCATTATTAATTGACTGTTCTGGTAGTATGTCAGGAACAAAAATAGAAGAAGCCAAAAAGGCAGCTATAAGCTTCCTAAATAACTTCCGGGTAGTCAATGGAAGTATCGGATTGATTACATTTCCAGGTGGGATCATACATAAGATAAGTCAAGATTTTTCATCAGTTAAAAGTAAAATAAATTACTTGAGTGCTGACAATGGAACTCCCATGACTGAAGCTATAGAGCTTGCTCATTCAGAAATGTTGAGTCAAACTGATTTTGAGAAAGTTATCATCCTTCTTTCTGACGGTTCTCCTGATGATAGCTCGAGCGCAAATTATTCTGCGATATTGGCAAAAAATAAAGGCATTAGAATAATAACAATAGGTGTTAGTGGGGCAGATGAGACGTTTCTAAAATCAATCGCCACTTCAATAAAGGATTATTACTTCTGCAATGAGAGTTTTGAACTGGAAAGCACTTTTATTAATATTGCATCTCAATTGACAGGAAGTGGTCTAAGAAAATTGTAACATTATAAGGAGGAAAATAAAATGGTGGATGAAGTTAAAGGAGATACGAAAGAACAAAAAACTCCTGAAATCAATCAAGACCCTGAAAAGAATCCAACTTCGGATGGTCCAAACACAGATCAGAAATTGGAGACTAAAAAAATATTAGAATCCCTGGAAGGGAATACATCTTTACTACAGGAAATCAAAAAAATTATACAAAACAAACTAGAGTATGACGCAGTGAAGGAGAAAGCTTTTGATAAATTATACGAAGAAATGAAGCGGCAGAAAGAAGCATCAGACTTACTTGATAGAGTGGTAAAACCTGTATTAAGTGACTTGCTTTTTTTATACGATAGCATGAAGAAATTTGAAGTAACATTTATAAATCAAAATATCGGGGATGAAGAAAAAGCTCAAAATTTCAAATACATTGTAGAGGAGCTACTTGAAATTCTATTCAGACAGGAAGTATTTCCAATCGAAGAAAATACATCAGCCACCTTTAATTCCAAGATTCATAAGGCTACAAAAACTGAGACTATAGACAACAAAGATGATGATTTCAAGATCGTGAGTATTGTGAGAGACGGATTTACATGGCGTGACAAAGTTTTGAGACCTCAAGAGGTTATTATAAAGAGGTTTTTCAATAAAGTATAATATTTCAAAAAAATAAGGAGGACAAAAACATGTCAAATTTCAAACCAGTAGTGGGAATTGATCTTGGAACAACATTTTCTGCGATTGCTTATATTGATGAGCACAAAAAGCCCAT
>JAPLFE010000165.1 GCA_026390855.1 Chlorobiales bacterium
GCTCGTTATTCCGATGGAATGCGACACTCCCCTTTTTACAATAATAACGTGTGATTCTCCATTTTGCAGTCTGGAGGGCAAAGCGAAAATCCTCAACAGCTGGTGGAGCATTCCAGCCGCTAAAATTGACATCGAAAATCCCCCTGAAGCAGACGGAAGCGGAGCAATCATTATCGGTTGTGGAACAGGAATTGACGCTGCCACAAGTAATCTCCAACATAAACGTCTTTCCCTTCCCAGTCCGTTTATTATTGGAGAACCCGGGCGAATTGCCCTGACAGAACTGAAGAGTGACGGGGCTGGCAGCATAGAGTCATTTGCACTCTGGCATGACGAGATGAATAATTTTGGTACCACGATGGAGTGGCGTCATATGAAAGAAGCACTCTTCCTGTATAATTCATCAGCAGCTGGATATGAGATGGTGATCGGTACAACAAATTGTGAGATGCTGATTGATCGTCCAGTCAAGGTGGATGGAACTGCTGTTATGGTTAAAGCGAAAAACAGTATTTATTCGCTTGCCGCAGGAAAAACTGCACGGCAATTATCAATTATCGATAACGACGTGCTGAAGGACAATTCGGCACCAGAAGAGACAATTCCTAAGGTAAAACCCTATGCGCTGGCGATGCATAACGCATTGTTTACTGTAACGCCACCGAACAGTGTGGTTTTATTTGGAGATTGTTCCGATGATTTCAGCGTTGTCAAAAAAGGGAACCTCTACCTGGGATTTGGTTTGTTCTCCTACTTGCCGACGCTTCCTGACCCTTACGCTGCTAATCTGGGACTTTTGAAGAAGCAATTTTTGATGAGCCGGGAAGCCGCCACAGGTGCCCAGGGTAAAAAAGAGAGCATTGTATGGTTATGGCTTCTGGGGCTTGTGCAGTGGGAAAAACAAATCGATACCTTTGACAAGGTCGGCGTATCGTTCCATTTCGCACCCCTGCTTCAATCCTTTCCGGTTGAAAAAATTACAGCAAAAGCTGCAGTCGCTACTGCTAACTCTTCTGATTTTGCACAGATTGCTGTGGAAAGTCCATTCAAAAATGTATACCAACAGACAGCTACCTTCCCAATTTCTCCTGCTCAGGTACGCAGCCTATCCCTGAAGAATGAATCGATCAATGAGCTGGTGAACATTGAGCCACACGTGAGTATGGATGACTTTGCTCTGCTTGACGTAAGCAGTAAAGCCAACCAGATGGGTGTGGCGTTCACCTTTTTGAATAACCGGCAGCAAATTACGCTCGGCAGGCAGTTTGAGATCAATATTCAAGATGAAGCAAACGCTTCTGTTTTCCCTATTCAGATGCGAGGACTCGACGTCATCACGAAAGGATATCTCGCACACGCCTTTACGGTGCCTCAAATCGCGTGGGAGCCAGTGTTCAATCTCACACCACCAACTGTTGGCGGCGATCCACCCGCTGGATTTAATTATTATCAGAACGATGGATTTCCAACACGTATAGGAAACCTGAGTGCTGAACCAGTAACTCTCTCGCCCATACCGCTTTCGAAATATCTCGTCGAGACATACCGTGATAAAAAAGACGGGAGAACGTATGCCTTGTTCAATCTGCCTTTTGGAATGGTTACAGCTGCAGTTTTAAACAATCACTCCAGTCAAACCGAAAAGCCGACAATTGAAAATATCAGGCCTGTGTTCAACAACTACATCAATGGTGGAATTCAACTGGAACTTACAGCCGGATCTTCATCATTGCAGGGCGACGACAACATTTTTGAAGGCTTTACTTATCAGTTAATCAACATCAACAATCCTGACGGTTCTCCGAGCAATGGGAGCACACTTGGGTCGACCGTTACTGATATGTTCAACAGGGAATTTTTACATAACTATGATTCAATACAGTCCAGACCAGGTGTGCCTGTCACCAAAGCCGGGCTGAGCGGCTACGGGGCAAGCATCTTCAGTGACTGGCATAATAAATATGCCATTGCGCAGACGAGCCAAGCTCTTTTTAATGTTACCACAGGAAGAACTTCCCATGAAGTTGTCCAGGTAAAAAGCTGGATCTATCCCTGGGGTATACAAGTAGTAAGGACTGTCACCTTGTTTCGCCTTGCTAATGGCTACGTTTGCCGGGTTGACAGCGGCTGGAAAGCTGAAAGCGACGGCAAGTTTGATTTCAGTCATATAGATCCTGTAACACTTTCGGAAGTAGAAAATCCATTCATCTTCCATCCTGGGGTGATCCATGGGGTGTTTAATGTCAGAAACATTCAGGAAAAGCCCAAGTACTTCCAAAATGGCATTCATTGCAAATTAATTGCTGTGACGTTTGATGCGGATGTGGAACTGGAAAACGTTGTGGAGGGAGGAACCGGACAAAGGGTTGCAACCCGAGGTGTGGTTGGGTACGTACAGATCGGCCCACAAGGAAGTCTTATAAAAACAGATGATTTTGCCCTGTTGCTGAAATCGGAAAATGATTCGATTGGTGCTGAGATTAATTGCTCCATCAAAGTTGCCAATACCAGTCAGTTTATGCGTTTGAACCGCTTTGACATCAACAATGCCAAGGATGCTGCCAACAAAACAATTTTCGTTGGTGCGGCACGTGGGTCGGTGGTACTGCCGAAGGAAGGGAGCTGGACTGTGGTTCAGCATAACCGTGGGACAGGAGATGTTATCCCTATCCCTGA
Source organism: Chlorobiales bacterium (assembly GCA_026390855.1). Lineage (GTDB taxonomy): Bacteria > Bacteroidota > Chlorobiia > Chlorobiales > Chlorobiaceae > Chlorobium. Next base: position 2,677 of record JAPLFE010000165.1, read on the forward strand.
ACATTTGAGCGTTCCGCTTATCCGTAATGGAGAGTGGAAGAAGGATATCGTTGTTGATCCAGTTGCTGCAGCAACTGAGCTGCTTCGTCTTGCCTATCCAGGAGATATTTTACGGAAGCCGGATGCAGGCACGATTAATTTTGGCCTTCTGCAGAATATGAATACGCAGAAGGTTCTTTTTCTCACTCCATCATTCAAGGTAGGGCTGGATTCGCTCTTGAGCAAAACGCCTCCACTGCTGGCGGATGCCTACCGGCTTATGAACAGTAAAGGGATTTTTCCCAATATCAGCGATGCCGAAAGTAACTTTGGAACAGCAATACAACTCTTAAAAGGAATAGACAGTCGAGACGGAAGTGTTGTTGACGAAGTGTTCAAGAAGGTGGCAGGTGTGAGTGATCTCGGCAAAGAGGTATGGGAACTCATGGAGGTAACGGCTACCGTGAAAAAAGATGCGGATAAGCTACTTGACCAGGGATACAAGCTAGTCAAGAAAAAAATTGGGACAATTACTGCTGAAGCAGACAAGCTGCTCAATGAAGCAATCAAGTTCGATTTGCCGAATTTTGAATATCCGCTGGTGGATGTTACGGGCCTTAAGATCTACATCGAATACAAGGCAACACAAAAAGAAAAGGGCGTATCTCTCAAAGATTATGTCGGCAAGTTTGACTATGATGTCGATTCATTGGCTTCTGATACCGCAAAGAAGTGGAAGGGCAGACTGAACAGTATGGCAATGGTGGTTGATCTCGGACCGCTTAAACGGCTTCTTACCATCAAGGGAAATTTTAATTCACAGAAAGGTTCCGAAACGGACTTTGGAAGTAAAGGTGGTTCTGACTCGGATTTAGCTTTACCAAAGCCTGAAATCGAATACAGCGACGACCTGAAACCAGTGATTGAGATACTTGAGGTACTTGCAGCACTATCGACCGGAGACTATGCTGCGGTGTTGAAAGAAGGCCTGAAAGTTGCCATGAGCAACAGCGCCAACATCTGGGAATACAAATTTGAAGCGACAAAAGATATTCCGCTCATCAAATTCCCTCCGGGTGATTTATATGAATCTCCCCAGACACCTCTAAAACTCGAGGCCAGCATGGGTTTGGGTGTTTTTTTCAATGCCGCGTTGAAAGTTACAACCGATCCAAAGCAGTTACTGCCGACTGCTGGC
>JAPLFE010000113.1 GCA_026390855.1 Chlorobiales bacterium
TGCCAAGAGCTTCAACCAGCTTCTCCATCCGGTTGCTGGTAAAGAGATTAAGCGCCATCTATCACTTTAACCGGTTTAACATAGTTCCGTGGCTTTTTTGTTTAAGTGGTTACCACACCAGACCCAAGCTGATGAATAAAAACTTTTTCAGAGGCGGTAAATTCACGCGCTGTTTCAACAATTTGTTGATGGTGAGTAAAAAGGATTACCTGTGTTTTTTCAGCAAGGTTACCTAATGCCTTAATGGTTGCTTTCGAGCGTTGATCGTCGAAATTGATGAGGATATCATCAACAATAAAGGGCATAGGTTCGCTAGACTTAATTCTCCATTCAAGCGTTGCCAGGCGTAAGGCCAGATAGAGTTGGTCACGAGTTCCAGAACTCATTGCTTCGACCTGAAGACAGTTGCCGTTCGCACGAACAGCTTCCAATACCAGTTGACCATGGTTGTCAACGTCGGTGCGCAAGCCTATAAATGAACCCAGAGTCAATTCCGTAAAATACCGGGAAGCAATTTTTAAAACGGGATCCTGATTTTCAGTCCGATATCTTTCAGTTTGTTCTCGGAGAATTTTCGATGCAAGTTTTATGCGGATATATCGGTCTGTCAAACGTCGGATTTTTGTCAGGGAGGATTGCAAGGCATCAGCCATTTTTGCGGCATCGCTGCTGCCGTTCATCCTTTCAAGTTCATTTCTTTTCCGGCCGATACTTTCGGACAATTGCTGTATTTCAGGATCAAGTATGTTTTTGATTTCGTTGTTTAATGTCACAATCCGGCCGGGAAGTTCATCAGAATTAATGGCTGCGGCCTGAATTTCAAGATCAGAAATGGTGGTTCCCTCGGCAATACGGGTCAGATGGGTTTCCACTTCAAGGATCCTCTTTGTGATTTTTGAGTGTTGAAGAGAGCGTTGTTCGGCTTCAATCACTTCCTCTCTGGTGTCACAACAGGCAAGCTGAAGCATGGAAGCCATTTCATCTCTGCAACTCAGCAACTCAGATTCAGCTGTAATAACGGCATTTTCCAAAGCTTTCAGTTCTTCGATATCCCGTTGTAGAACGGCCTTTTCCTGACTGGCCCTGCCAAGACGGACTTTCAGTTCAGTTACGGTTGAACGGGCATCAGAAGTAGCAAGATCAGGGAGGATTTTATTGATCAACGCCACAACATCCAGTTCAAAACACGTTGTATCGCGATCAATCCCTTCTATCCTTTTTCTGAAATCCTCAGCCTCTTTAAGCTTTTCAAAGCACTCCTGAAGGGTATCAATGAAATCTGTAGCCTCTGAGGGAAGGGTTCGGGCATTGAGCCCAAGAGGGGTGACGGAACCCTCCCAGTCAGCCTGCCATTGCCGGAGTTCCTGGTCAGCCTTCGATAAGTTTTTATTTGCATGTTCCAAAGTTCGCCTGGCATCACGAATTTTGGCAGTCATCAATTCGCGTTGTTTTTGAGTATTTCCAATACTGTTCAAAAGTTCCCTGGAATAGGAAAGCACCTCTTCGAGTTCTACTCCAGGAAAGTTGTGCTCTTCACGTATCAGAGCGATCTCTTTAATAAGACTTTGTCTTAATTCCTTACGTCGTGACACTTTTGATGTTTCATCTCTGACAAGCTTGTCAAGCTCCCGGATCTGAAGACGCAGATTTTCAAAGGATCGAAGCCATGCGAGCATTTCACGTGGAGATAAGGGAGTAAACCCAAAAGAGGCCCATTGTTCATGCCAGCGTTGAGTAAGCTCGACAAGAGCTGTTTTGGTAATAGCTTCAGCCTCACAAATTGCATCAAGCCTCTTTTTAATTTTTTCAGCACTGGTTTTAAGTGATGCGTGCTTCTGAACACGATCAGCTTCGCGGTAGAGCCTGTCGGCAATCTGGTCAGATAGAGTGACCATCTGCTCATATGCTTCAGGCAAGGGATGTTCAGAGTCATAGGTACGGCTTTCTTCGGCAACATCCTCACCCTGAAGCCATTGACGGCGTAACAGCAGCCAGCCTTGATCGCGCTGGCATCGTTTGTTTATCAAATCATCTTCAACGGGTACATCGGCAGCAAACTCGATATGATGCAACTGTTCCATAATAAGTTCATGTTGCTTCACAAGGTCTTCTTTTTCAAGTAAAAGTTGACGTTGTTTATCGGTAAGTAAGCGATACTCCTCATCAAAACGACTCACTGTTTCAGGCAATGGCAGTGCTAGATGCCCTGCATGTTCTAATGGTCCGTTCCAAAGGCCCAGGCGATTTAAAGCGGCACGACTTTCATTTTCAGCGCGTTCACGTTCCTCCTTCAAACTCATTATCTCACTATCAAGATCCACTCCCCTTTCTGCCGTAAAAAGTGTCGATGAAAGGATAGTCACATCAGGAACTGACAACAGCTCCTGCAAATCATTTTCAGATTTTTCTAAAGTGTTTTTCACATCTTGTACCTGAAGCTGCGCACTGCGGTTCGCTTGAAGCAGAGCTTCGTATCGAGAAGCAAGATATTGTACAGTCTTTCGCTTCGACAATCCTGGTCGCAAGCTTTCAACGTCAGTAATGGATAATTCAGGCTTAATCTGGCGAAGAAGATTTGCTGCATCCGAACGAAAAGCCAGACGCTGACCCTCTCGCAGTGGACGATCATTTTTCCCTTTCAGATATTCGCCGAGTCGCTGATGCAGTTTTTCAATCGCGTCAGCTTCATCCAGTAAACCATGATTAAGGGACAGTCCTTTCATTTTTTCACGAAGCGCATAACGCATGACTTGTACCTGGTCAAAGTGGCGACGGGCTTCTCTCTCCTTTTGTTCAATTTGAATACGGCGTTCGCTGAAGTCAACAGGAAGGGTACGAACCGATCTTAGCTGCTCCAGCTGTCCAAGCAGATTTTTGCGATCCGCCAGATCGGGGAGAGCCTGTAACAATCGCTCGAGCCGACGTTTTTCAGTTTCAAGTTTCTGTCGGGTCGTTTGGATAGATGAAAGTTTTTGAAGAGCATCTTCAAGAGCGTGCTGATGATCTTCCCAATCCCGACCTGAAAGTATATTCTGTTTACATTGAGAAAGCAGTTCCTTATGACGTGCCAAGGCTTCATTGATTGATTTGCTTGAACCCTGAGGCCGAAAGAGGCTATCCCCTTCGGTTTCAAGCTCATCCATTACCGGTTTCAATGAAGCAAGCCCAGCACCTGCTGCAAAAAGTGCTTTACCAACGTCTCCCTGCTGATCAAGAATACCCTGCCCACCTGAAACCAGTGTTTCATGGTCAATCCCGTAAAGAGCTGTAAAAAGGTTCTTTTCAAGTCCATGTAGATAGGGCGTCAGTGCCGAAGGATCAATAGAATTATCGTGAAGATCGAAAAGGTCTTTCACATTTCTTTTTCGGCGGAAAAAAGTCAACTCTTGTCCTTGATTTCCCTGCAAACACCCACCCACCAGAAGTTGCGGGTTCTGGTGAAGAAAATTATCGCTGGTGCGCACTGGAAAGCCAAATAACAAAGCCTGAAGTGCTCTCATGGCGCTGCTTTTACCAGCTTCATTGGGACCATAAACAATATGCAGCCCAGGGATGGTGGAAGAAAAATCGAGTACCTGACCAGAAAAAGGGCCAAACGCTTTCAGTTCAACGCTTTTAATTTTCATGTCGCCTCCGCTGCTGTATTTTGCCCATCAGCAACTCCTTTACCTCTTCACGAATAGCTGAAAGTTCTTCTTCATCAGGCCGGAAAGGATCGCCATCAATCAAAAGTTCTGGAGGAAGTTTGCTGCGCAGTTTTTCGAATTCAGGAATAAGTTCTGTCAGACTGGTGGTTTCGAGCTGAAGGGTTTCAATTGATTTCATGAGGGATTCAATGGGAGAGTCCCCACAAAAAGCCACACTATCAGAATGCGTCTTTTGTGTCTTCAGTACTACTTTTTCAATCCATAAATCACCTAGGTTGGCAGCAACTGCCCTAACCTCTTCATTCAATTGGAGTGCATTTTCATAAAGCTGACCATGTAACGGAGTTCTTCCTTCCAGAAACAGGCGGATGGCAAGAGGACGTCCATCTGCACCTGCTCTTTCAAACTGAAATGTTTCACGAACGAGGTCAAGTAACGAGTCGAGGGTCTCAGATTTGGAAGAATCAACCCGGCAGGCCACCCAGCGTAGAACATCCAATTCTCTCTCGACGACTGATACGATGCGTCCATTCGCGACCGAGACAAGTGTGCAACCTTTTGGTCCTGTTTCGCGAATATGGCGCCCTTGAATGTTTCCCGGAAATACAATCCAGGGATCACGACAGATTTCTTCGCGTTGATGAACATGCCCTAATGCCCAATACTGATAACCTTTTGACAGCAATGCATCGAGCGTGCAGGGAGCATACGATTCATGGCCAATGCGGCCGTTCAAACTGGTATGGAGAAGTCCGATATTGAAGAGCGAGGAATTGCCCTGAGGATAATTTTTAACCAGATCCTCCGTCACAGCCCTGCCTGAAAAGCTTTGACCATATAAGGCAACATCATACTGCTCCAAAATATGAGTCCCGACATTTCGATGTGGGAAAAGAGTGACGTTGTCAGGAAGTTTAAGTGAACGGGTGATCTGGCTCGCTGCATCGTGATTTCCTGAGACAATGAAAACCTGAATGCCGGCATCCCGCAAACGTCCCATACGGTTCACAAAATAAATACCAGTGTTATAGTCCTTCCAGTCGCCATCATAGAGGTCGCCAGCAAGCAGGACAAAAGCAACTTTTTCATCGATAGCCAATTGGACCAGATTATCGAATGCCCTCCTTGCCGCCTCCCGGATTTGTTCCAATGGAGCATCCTGATACTCTTCAAGACCCTTTAAGGGGCTATCGAGATGGATATCGGCAGCATGCAGAAAACTAAACATACATCTCTCTTCAAGGTTCACCTATAAGGCTACCGGAAATGGTGATTACAATAAACTATTTCATCAATTATGTTCAGATCCGGAATTTTACCTTTACACCCCTATGATAGCATCGATAAGGATGGGGTTTATAAAAAGCAATATGACACAAAATAAAGTAGGATAATGACCTTAATTATTTTATCCGATTATCGGCAAAATCAGGTCAAATCAGGTAAATTTTATTACAAAAGCGGCAAATTTAGAGAAAATAGCGGCATTTTCAGCACACCTAAGCGAAAATAATATTAACTTATTAGTGCTTTTATTTTAATAAGTTAAAGGGTTTTCCCTGGTTTCATTTTTTCCGGAATTTCCGACTTTTTGTGTAATTTTCAGGTTATTGCGCTATATATACACTTTTATTTCAATAATAATGCAGAATAATGGCTTTTCAGTAACAGGATTTCATTGTAAATACTTAATTTATGTAGGGTTAATATAAGTACAAAAAAGGTAACTTTTTTATGTTTGTGATTATTGATCGTAGAGGCTTAAAACGGTAAAATGCGAGGGTAGAAGAGATGACCGGAAGACTCTGTGAACTTAATCGGATCTGAGCATTGTTAAAACATAAGGTAAGTTCCAGAAAAATATTGAACTATCGATTTTCATATATATTCAGATTCTGAAAAGAAACGTAAATTATCAACTGGAAGTATTGGTTATATATAAAGAAAGATTCACTTCTCTGTTTTTATAGCAGAGTCTGTGTTTGCTCAGAATTTACCCACAACAGTTAAACTTTGCACGACCATGGGAACAACGACAACAAAGGCTGACCTGGTTAATGCTATTGCCGGCAAAACAGGCCTGACGAAATATGAAACAGAATCTGTTGTTGACGCTTTTTTCGAAAGTGTCATTGATTCACTGAAATCAGGTAAGCGCATTGAAATCAGGGGATTCGGTTCGTTCAACATCAGACATAAAAATCTCCGTGATGCACGAAACCCGAGGTCTGGAGAGAAGGTAACTGTAGCACCTAAAGACGTACCGGTATTTAAAATATCGAAAGAGTTCAAGCATGCGGTTAGCGACAGCTTGAAAAACGGAATCGAATAGTAGTGGCATCCTGAAAACAAGAATATCATTATGATATCGGTACCCAAGAAAAGTAAAGCTTTTTCGCTCAAAACGCTTCTCACTTTTCTTGGTCCTGGTTTTCTTGTTACTATAGGGTTTATTGATCCCGGTAATTGGGCAACTAATATCGAAGGTGGGTCATCGTTCGGTTATGAACTGTTATGGGTGGTCACTCTCGGTGCAGTTATGCTTCTTCTCATCCAGCATATGGCAGCTAAGCTGGGAATTGCTACGGGAAAATCACTGGCCGTCAATATTCGTGAATATTTCCCAAAACCTGTAGCTGCATTTATCGGGTTCAGTGTTCTTCTCGCATGTGTTGCAACTGATGTAGCTGAACTTTTGGGAGGAGGCATTGGATTCACACTCCTTTTCGGTATACCGCTATGGATTGGAGTGCTGTTAACGTTGCTTTTGGAGGTATTCCTTATTATCAGCCAGCGATACCACAGAATCGAAAAGATTATTGTGGGCTTTCTCGGCATCATCACCTTGTGCTACATTGTTGAACTTCTGATCGTCAAACCAGACTGGATTGCAATTGGCTCTAGTCTTGTTTTTCCAACTCTAGGTAGAAAAAGCATTTATATTGCTCTGGCTATTCTTGGGGCATTGGTAATGCCTCACAATATCTTCCTCCATTCAAATATTATTCACAGCCGAAAGGTGGGGATATCAGAAGCGGAAAAAAAGGAACATCTCAGATATGAAAAAATAGACACGCTTTTAGCCATGATTCTTGGATGGATTGTTAACTCATCCATGATCATTGTTGCAGCTGCTGTATTTTTTCACAATCATATTCCCGTAACCAGTATTGAACAGGCTGCCATAACGCTGAAACCTCTTGCTGGTCCATTTGCGGGACTACTTTTTGCAGTTGCGCTTGTTTTTTCAGGTATCAGCTCCTCCATTACTGTTTCGATGGCTGAAGCCAATATCATTACAGGCTTTTTGGGAAAGCCTGAAGATCCAAGAACGTTGCTTTACCGGATATCCGTTTTCGTTACAGCCATTCCAGCAGTTTTCATTATTCTGTTGAGTGTAGATACCTTAAGGGTTTTGATTTTAAGCCAGGTAATACTGAGTATACAACTCCCCTTTACCCTTATTCCGCTTTTGATACTTTGCCGTAACAGCAAAGTGATGGGCTGTTTCCGAAGTCGTGACTTCGAGTTTACAGCAGCATCCGTAATTTCAGCACTTGTTATAGTCCTGAACCTCTATTTTTTTTATACGACAGTAACTGGAGTCAACTGAGATGTTAGTATACAGAGAGATTCTCGTCGCCATCGATTGTTCAGAAGTTGACGAGGCCATTATCCGGCATGTATCAGCACTCGCGCTTCCTCTTGGTGCTACGGTACATCTTTTGCATGTCGTACATTCCCATACCCTTGATCAAGAACGGTATCTCCGTGAACATGCTCAAAACATTTTAGAGGGTTACCGTAGTAAACTGCAGGCAGAAGGCATTAAGGCTTCTGTTGTGATCAGAAGCGGTGAGCCGGAAAGAGAAATTCTTCGAGAGATTGAAGAAAACGCTTATGATTTGCTCGCAATGGCGACTCATGGTCATAATTTGCCAGGTCGAATCCTTTTCGGCAGTGTTTCACGAAGTCTTCGCCCAAAAATAACGATACCACTCCTTTTGATCAAACCTGATCATTGAAGCGATTCTGCTTCTTTTTGTTGTTTTGTATGAAATACGTACCTTTATTGTAGTACTTAAGAGGTATAAAAAGGCAAAAAGCTGGTTTGAATATACAGTATATTTGTATGATGTTTTTTTATAAAAAAGAGTTAAACTCAGGTTTTAAAATTCATTAATAAAAAATAAAAAAGGGGGAATACATGAATCTTGTTAAGCCGTTATTCAGAAGTCTATTGATTCCATCGATGTTATTGATCGGTGCCTGCTGTGGACAGAAAGCCGTTGTTGAAGCGCCTAAACCTCTTCCAACTCCTCCGCCTCCAGTTGTTACAGCTAGTCTTGGTGATGTGTTTTTTGATTTCGATAAATCAGAACTCAGGGCTGATGCACGCGAACAGTTGAAAACCAATTATCACTGGTTAGAGGAAAATGGATCAAGAAAGGTTGCCATCGAAGGGCATTGTGATGAAAGAGGTACTAATGAATATAACCTTGCTCTAGGTGAACGCAGAGCCAACAGCACCAAGGATTACCTTGTGAATCTTGGCGCTGCACCTTCTCGTTTGAATACTGTCAGCTATGGCGAGGAAAGACCTTTTGCTGTTGGCCATAACGAAGAGGCATGGGCTCAGAACAGAAGAGCACACTTTGTTGCTGAATAATAAATCTCTTCCTTTTTAAAAGCAAAAGGGGCAAACACTATCATGTTTGCCCCTTTTTTATTGAACAACTTTGGATATGGGGGATGAATATGGATATAGAAAAAAGTATTACAAGCAACAGGGTCTGGCCTCATCCTGAGGTAGTTGAAGATCTCGCTCAATTGCGCCGAAGAGCTCCCCTGACCCATTGCATTACCAATATTGTCGTTACAAATTTTACTGCGAATGTTCTTCTTGCTGCTGGAGCTTCACCGGCAATGGTCGTAACTATAGAGGAGGTTGCAGATTTTGTCGGTATTGCACAGGCATTGTTGATCAATGTCGGTACCATCACAACGACGGACGCAGAAATAATGCTCAAAGCTGCCGCTACTGCCCAAGAGACAAATACTCCCTGGGTTCTTGACCCTGTTGCTGTTGGAGCACTGAAATTCCGAACAGCCATTGTTGGCGAACTCCTTAAGTATCGACCTACGGTTATACGTGGCAATGCCTCTGAAATACTTGCGCTTAGTGGGGTTACCGGTGGAGGAAAAGGTGTGGAATCTACCGATTCATCGGTTGCAGCACTACCTGCAGCTCTTGAACTCGCTGAAAGGAGTGGAGCTGTTGTCGCACTGAGTGGGGAGGTCGATTATATTACTGACGGTAAAAACATAATCAGTATTCCGGGTGGCCATGAGATAATGACAAAAGTCACAGGTACAGGATGTACTCTGGGGGCTTTGATTGCTTCATTTTTGCCAGTTACAGAGTCGGCTCTCAGAGCCGCGACGGCCGCATCTGTGCTTTTTGCTACTGCTGGTGAACGTGCCTTTAAGGAAGCTAAGGGTACAGGTAGTTTTGCTGTGGCATTTTTGGATCAGCTTTCTACCATTGGTGTCGGATAAGTACCTGGAGATTAAAGCGAAGACGGTATTCACTGGAATTCAGCCCAATTCGATGTAAAGGAAATAGTTGCCACACAGGTAAACGCAAAAAGGGAGCCGAAAAAATTCAGCTCCCTTTTTGCGTTTTACCATATAAGCTATCAAGCTTTACAGGCCATCTTATCTGCGATGACCATGATAGTGGCTATGACCATGATGACGGTGATGATGCCTGCGTGATGCAAGAGCATCAGTATTAAGTGTGCTGACAAGCACAGCTACAACGCCCAGAATTCCTGCAATCTGCAAAAATGTTTTTTTCATGATTATTTTTCCGTTAACTGTTATTAAAATTTCAACGATATGAAGTTACTGCTGAAGTCCTGCTATACTCCCTAAGTCCGTATTTAATGATTTTTTAAGTTTGAAAAAAATCAAAATGAAACTTAGCTCAAGGTTTTTATACAATCATTATGCCGAGTATTCCTATAAAATTTCAGGGGGCAAAGAATGATCTTCTCATATTGGAACCGCACACAAAAAAACGCTTGAATTGGGCAGACTTATTCTGCCATGACTCCTCCACCGTTTAGCAGTATGCTTAATGCGTCAACTTAAATCAGGAGAGACATTATACCGAAACCCATCTCTTTGCATGGTATATTTTTTGTAAAAAATTGAAAATTCTGAAAATATTGTGTTTTATTAATAAATTCATACTTTGAATCGTAAGTTACATATCTGTATACTCCTGCGCTGATTTTTTGTCAGCTGAATTTGTTGATATGCTCGTTCGGAAGATTCTTCCAAGAAACGGCACTGCGTAAAATTTACATCTTGATTATATTTGAGACCCTGGTCAATTTTTTCGTAAGCCATTCCCCTGCATTTCGATGGCCACGACATCCAGGTCATACCTACACACAGTTGATGATGGCCGGATGTTTCAATGACCATTCTGCCAGCAATGAATTTTAGCAACATCAATTAAAAATAAGGTCTTAAATCAACAATCTAAATAACATGCAACATGTCAAAAGCTGAATTAGTTGAAAAAATTGCTGAACAGGCCAACCTGACCAAGGCAGATGCAGATCGTGCAGTAAAAGCCTTTATCCATGTCGTATCATCAACTTTGAAGAGTGGTGATGATGTCGCTCTTGTTGGATTTGGAACGTTTACGACAGTGGACAGAGCCGAAAGACCCGGACGTAACCCGCTGACTGGTGAGGCAATTACCATTGCAGCCAAAAAAGTAGTGAAATTCAAACCAGGCAAAAACCTGAAGGAAGAGGTCGGTGGATAACCATTTTGACAGACAGCTGTTTTGTATTTTCTTTAAAGTCAAATATGTAATCTAAATTATTTTAATATAATAATTTAGATGCATCAGGAAGCCCGCAGCACGCGGGCTTCTGAGCTTATAAAATACTTCTGAGAATCAATTTTTACCCACTGGTATATAGGGAGAACGCTTCAATATTCCCTTTTCAAGTCGAAATCCGCTCGTTAACAAAACACTACTTTCAAAATTTTCAATAAGTTAACAGTACCCAGCAGTCCGACAACATTACCAACCGAAATTATATTGATGTGTAACTTGTTTGCAAATCGGAATAATTTGCAGAATAGATAAGCTTTTCTGGATGCGGCTGTGCTGCCACTCGCAGATCCCGAAGATTAGTAACGGTGTTAAATTTATCGAAGGAACAGAAAAAACACTTGCTGCTTCGATTGATTCGTTATGCTCTCAATGACGGAGGGGTCTGAATTGACACGTCTATCTGTCAGTTCAGACCTGACATGACATGACGCGTCTCATTATGCTTGATAAAGTTCTATTGCCTTTAACTTGGCAAACACCAGCCCCTTGTAACGGCTAAAAAGCATCTCCCCTTTAGATGGCGGTGTCATGCATACGGAACCTAACGGTGTCTCTAACATAAGATGTGAAACTGTCCGCACATGGACCTCATCATAATTACCCACAATACTTCCTTCGATTTTCTGCCTGACCGAAACACCCACCAAGCTGAAGACGTCGAGCATCCTGCTAAGAAACGGCCAGAGTACATAATCTGCTGTCTCCTCAGTTGTCCAAGTCACGGCACCAACCGCAAGAAACGGCACGTCAACAATCATACGGCCTAAGAGGAAAAGACCGCTGTCACGGCACCCCTCAAGTTTTTTGAAGGTCAGCACACCATCTTTGAGAACGAAGTATAGTCTGGTCTGCTGTGGATACGAAACAATATAGGTGTTACCGTAAAAATCAATCCCGGCCTCCCACATTTCACGGCTTTCATCTTTCCCTTTTTTAAATCTGAACGTCCATCCCCCTCCAATAGAGTAGGGAAAATATCGCTCGTATTCCAGACATGGCTCAGCAGGCTCCAGCACATCCCCCAACAAAACATCGCTTTTTGATACAAAACATTCATGTCCTTTGCGGATCAATGAGAAGTTTTCGAAAGAAAATTGCATACAAGGTGCGCCAAGATAGGGACTCATCTGCATCTGAAAATGCAGATGAGGAAGCGGTGAACGTCCGGAGTTTCCGCAACGCCCGATCTCGGTGCCGCGCGCCACCAGTTCACCCGGCTTGACGGATATTGAACCGTTCTGGAAATGAGCCATGCAGGAAAAATAATTTTCCGCATGAGCGATGATAACACAGTTTCCCCAGTTATTTACACCATTGATGGCACCGATGCTGTTGTCCGGTACGCCGTCAATTACTATATGTACCGTACCTGCAGCCGGACTGTATATCGGTGCCCCCCAGCTATAATAATCTTCGCAGGTGAGGCCGGAATTGGCAAAAATTGAGCCGTCAGCGGCAACCGCCTGAAAATCGTATGCAAAGCGCCAATCACCTTGATGGGTTTCCGAACCATCCACACCCTGTGAGACCTTCCATTTGCCGCGGTACGGCAGCGAGAGAGCTACACCCCAGCGCCTCCAGACTCGTAAATTTTCACGGAAATGGCTGATGTTCTCCTCCGGAGAGCCGGGTGGAGTAGGAGCGAGGCGCAGATCGAATGACGGATGGAGACGTGAACGGAGCAAGTAGAGCGTCACCATAACAGCTATGTTAAATGGCAGGGCAAGTGCGGAAAAGTCCTGCGGCAGAAAGGCTGTACATCCAACCAGAATCAATAGTGACGATGCCGCAGCCAAGACAGCAAAAAGTAGACTGCCTGGTCCCGGCACGGTAAAAATGCCGCCGATGGCAAGTGCGGCAAACATATGGTTGAAAATGAGTGAGTTGCCTGCCACAGCAGAGGAATCGATGCCTAACTGTTGCATCATAATGGAACTGGTGGCAAACCCGATAAAAAGCAGCAACAGGGCGATGCGTGACCAGAGTATCAATCCAAGCGCAACAATCAACCCCACAAACTGATCTGGCATGTAGAGTACCGCACCAAGCGCTGACAAAAATGTTTCAAGCCAGTATGGCAGAAGCCCTGTCGGTATGACAATGATCTGGAGATGATCTCTATGGTGTACCAAGGCGTTCAGCGACCCGGATGCTCCGACAAGTAGCCAGGTAATCAGAGTAAATGGCATACTCATAGCGGGAAGGGCGGCCATTTGATAGAGCAGTGAATTGAGCAGCACTGTTATCGCTGTCAGAAACAGTGCCGTCAGTACCAGCAACACCGCCATAGCGGGAGATGGCGCAAAATAATACCCAATCCACCCACCCACAAGGATGCCGTTGAGTCCGTAGACTCCTTTACTTACCGAATCGCGATCCATGCCGAGCATCAAGGCGCACAATGAAGAGAGCAACCCGCAGGCAAAAGCTGACATGCCGATAAACGGCACAATCATGGTTGCAGTAAAAACAAAGGCACCAAGAATTTTGCTCTCTGAAAAAAAGATACGCGCATAACTCATCAGCAGCGCATCAATAATAAATTTCAGTTTTTCAGCCATTCCGGAATCCTTTCTCCCTGCTGCATATAGTCAACGGTTTCCGCTTCGCGAATCACTTCCACCTCACCATTTTCACTGATCATCACCACATTTGGTCGCAGGGTGATGAACTGCATCCATTGAGTGTTGTTGTACGCACCGACTGGTTGAATGAGAATTCTATCCCCTTTTTCCATAGGTGGAAGTTTGACCTGTTCGCGGATCACGTCGATCTGCATGCAGAGTGGTCCGTAAATGACATAATCTTCCTGTGCATAACCGCGAACCACGGTAGGGATGACCTCATGGTTGTACCAGAATGAAGTGAAGAGGATATTCACACCTGCGTCGATAACGAGCCCCTTCATACCGTTTGGTAATCGCTTGGTCGACTGTACCGTAGAAATCAGACTTCCCGCCTCATCAATCATGGCACGCCCTGATTCCAGGAACAGTATTGGCAATTCTTCCAATGTAAAAGCGTCAAGCAGATTGCTGCAGATTGCATCAGCATAGGCGCTAAAGGATGGAATCATCTCTGCTGTGGAAAGATAGGTGCCCTTGAGCCGATTGCGTGACGCAAAACCGCCACCGATATCCAGATATTTTATTGTAATTCCAAACTCACTTTTGATCGCTGCACAGAAGGAGACCAGTTTCTGAGCTTCCTGCCGGTATATTTCCGTCTCAAGAATAAATGTACCAACATGAGCATGGATGCCAGCCAATTGAACCTTGCCTCCAGCGACAATCCGCTTGATGGCTTGATGCGCCTGATTGTCATCGAGATTAAAACCGAACCGATCCCAAGTGCTCATTCCTCCGAGTGCCATGTTGACTCGAATGCCGATCTGTGCATGTTTACCAGTTGCAGTCACAATTTTTTCAATGTCATAGAGTTCATCCAAATTGTCGATATTGACAATAGCCCCTTCAGTAATGGCCTTTTGCAGCCCTTCATAAGGTTTGAACGGACCGTTGAAAATGATCTTTGACGGTTCCATACCAAGTTTGCGCGCCATTTCATACTCCATGGTAGAGACAACTTCTGCCCACGACCCGAGTGTATGAAAAGTTTTGCACACCGCCTTAAGGTAGTTGGTCTTGTAACTCCAGGCATGCTGTGCTTTCGGGTAGCGGGTTGAGAATGCTCTCATCATTTCTCGATGTTTTTCCCTGATTACCCGTTCCGAATAGACCATAAGCGGTGAACCATACTGGGCAGTCAGATCGGCAATCAATACTCCTTCAATGTTATCCTGCGCTTTACATTGAGTCACATCTCCGAATTTATTGGTTATGCCGCCTCGTTGGCGATTAATAAACGGTTTTTCATATGGCATGCGCATAATTGATCTCCCCATCGGTGAATAGTGTGCTGATCTGATCCAGATCCGTAATCAGGTTAGTTGTGTGATTGGTGAATACGACTCCGGAACGGTAATCCAATGTTTCCGTAACCGGTCTACCAAGTGCAAGTTGCAGATAGAGATACGGGAGGTTCATTCCGGCAGCTTTTGCCAGATAAATCCAAGCTGGAAAACGTGGATTGATTTCAATCAGATAAAACTTCCCATCTTTTTTAGATTTGATTGCTTCAACCTCCAAAGCACCGGGCCAGGAGAGGGAGCTAACTATTGTATCAGTCAGTTGATTGAGAGCTTCGTTAATAATGCTGACACATGCCCAACCTTTCCCTTTTTCGGTAAAGACTAGTTTTTTCATCCCTGCTATCGCCAGCAGGTTTCCTTTACCGTCACCAACTGCTGCAGCGTTGTACTCCTCACCATCTATAAACTGCTGAATCAGCACTGGATACCCCCACATCGCAGCAATCATGTGGACATGATGGTGCACTTCTTCCACGGTATATGCCATTTTTGCATCGTAATAGAGACCCTTTACCAGTACAGGTAGCTCATCCTGGTGTACATCAATATGAGCCGGATCGCTTATCAGTCGGGTTTTAGGCGTGTTGATGCCAATATCCTCGGCAAGTTTATGAAGATTGACCTTGGAACGCCTATTGTACTGTTCCTCTGACGGGAGAAAAGTTTTGATCCCCATGTCGGCAAGTCTATCCTGCAGATAAATGAAATTGGGGAGTTCAGCATCAAGATTCGGGATAATGACATCCAGATGCTCCATCTCGTGAATGTATGAGATCCTTTCCAG
>JAPLFE010000009.1 GCA_026390855.1 Chlorobiales bacterium
AAATATATTGCCATAGGATCTGCCGACTGCAAAAAAGCAATCACGGATTCGAGCATAATTATTGATGGTTAGCCTTTTTATGAACCATAAGCACTCTTCGGAATATTTCGGGGTTTATACTTTATGAAATATACCATAAAAAAGGAGTAAGCGCCATAAAACCAAAAGAGTATTAGGTGTCTTTCCATGACGTCAAAGAATTTTCTATAGCTTTCTCTCTTCGGTACTGCAAATACGTCTTTGTCAGAGAAATTTTTGTTTGATGCGTTAATATCCTGTAATAAAAATTGTTTATAAAAGTGTTTTAATAGCTTTTTTTTCTGGTTCTCCTGCTATTGACCACTTTATTGAGTCTTCATGAAGCGACGTGTAGAATGCATGAAATTGTGCATATGAAATCAATGCAGTAATAGCAACAGAACCGATAAGCTTTTCAAAAATAGTGAATAACCACATTTGTGCCTGGTTATTTGGGTCTCTGAATGACCAGGGGTAGGTTAATAAGAGTAGAATAACGAAGACGATAAGCCCAATAACTCCAACTGAATACTCTATCTTTTTTTGTTTTTTTGCATAAAAAATCCTGTCTTTTTTAGAAGCAAGTATTTTGCCTTCAATTATTGGATCTTTACGATTTCGTTCAACAAGCTGAACGGGTTTTTCATAAAAATTTATCTTGTTTTGCATTTGATTTGCATGTTTAATGCACTTGTGGACAAACACTTGGCAATCAAGCTGCAGGAGAGAAAGATTTGGATTAAGAAGTCGGAGTACCCAGTAGTTACGTTCATATGATAATGTCCCATGAGTTTCTGTTACTGCGCTCAACAGGACAAATTTTTTACTTGCCAGAAAAAAGGAAATGTCGCTTTCACTGACGGAATCTTTCATTTCGTTAATAATTTTTTCTGCATCACTGGATTTATGGTCAAACGTAGGCCACCATTGATTGCCTTTAAGAATTATTATGAGTGACTCATCTTCAAAGTCACTTGTGAACATGATTTTGGCATGCATTGCTCTTCCCTGTAAAGGTTTTTTTCCCTCTTGTAATTTCCGCAGCTTGAAGTAAGGAATTTGTTTTATTGGTTCAAATTATTTGCCGGAAATAACAGAAGGAAATACTCTTTTTCCTGTTTTTGTATTTTTTCTCTCATCTCTCATCTCTCATCTCTCATCTCTCATCTCTCATCTCTCATCTCTCATCTCTCATCTCTCATCTCTCATTGTGTTGTGTTCGGGTATCCTGAAAGATTTAAAATTAATATACACGACTCATCCATACACATGAAAGTCATTTGTATCTTTGTGCTCCTGTTTTAAGCTTGGGGATTTGAATTCGTCTTAATGGGCCAAAAAAAGGCCACTCCTTCAAGAATGGCCTTTTGGCGAAGAGATAGGTGTTCACTTTTGAAGAGTCGGATAAAAAATCAGCAATTATGGTTTACATATTTTGCATGGTCTATACCCAGCCTTGATGGCTTCTTCACGGGTTTTAAAAATTGCTGTGTTATTTTTACTGTTGTAGTATCGACAACTTGGCTTGTGGAAAATGTGATCTACTGTATTTCCGTGATAATCGCCTTTTGTAACATTTTTAGCAGGTTCTTTCTTTTCTGCAGTTACGGCTGATTTGCCTGGGGTAGCAGGTTTGCTGGCTTCTTTAGCGGCTTCTTTAGCGGCTTTTGCATCAGCTTTCTTTTTATCAGCTTTCTTATCGGTTTTGTTTTTTGTGGCATCGGCTTTGTCAGTGGGTTTTGAAGATGCTTCGGTTGCAGTGGGTGCTTTTGATGCAGTTTCTGCAAAAGAAACCATGCCGAAAACTCCGTTCATGGCAAGAGATACCACAAGACCTAAAACAATTTTTTTTGTGTTCATTTTTGAATGGATTTAGGGTTAAATATTTTTGAAGCTGCAAGGTTACGTTGACAATTATTTTCCTATCTCAGAAGTACAGTTGGGACAACGGGTTGCTTTGAGAGGTACAACACTGAGACAGTAAGGGCACTCCTTTGTTGTTGGAGCCGAAGGTGCTGGCTTTTCTTCCCTGCGCAAAGTGTTAATTGCCTTTATAAGCAGAAAGACAGCAAATGCCATGATCAAAAAGCTGAATACAGAGTTCAGGAAAAGGCCATAATTGACGGTCACTGCTCCAGCTGCTTTTGCATCGACTAAAGCTGCGTATGGGCCAGCTGCCTTGGCTCCATCTTTCAAGACAATATAGAGGTTTGAAAAATCGACTCCGCCAATAAGCAACCCCAGTGGAGGCATCAGAACCTGTGACACAAGGGTGCTGACGATTGTGCCGAAAGCTCCACCGATAATGATGCCGACAGCCATATCAACCACATTGCCTTTCAGGGCAAATTCTTTGAACTCTTTTAACATATACCGTACGCTTAAAATATTGTTGACGTTATCGCTTCTTATATAATCAAGAGATATCCTCAGAAGAACTTGCTGGCGATATCGGTCAATCCTTTGATCCCACCGGCTTTTTCGAAGAGATTTTCGATCAGTGATCCTTCGGGACTGGCTTTATGGACCATTTCCGGTAATGCATCAGCAATTGCTGACTTTGCGCTTTCTTCCGAAAGGCCAAGCTGCGATGCAAATGCCTTGATTTTATCAGAACCAAGTAATTCTGTGATGGTATCGGGTGAAATTGCTGCATTTTCGCCAGTACCAAGCCAGGACGCTGCACTGTGACCTAAACCACCGGCATGCATTTTTGAAAGAAGTGAGCCGAAGTCAAGCTTTCCCTCTTCTCCTCCGAAAAGATTACTTATAGCTGATTTGAGCTCATCGGTTCCAAGGTTTGTTGTGGCCTCATCGCTGTTTTGCTGGATAAGCGAGGCACCAAGCTGAAGAATTTTAGCGATATCCATGGGTTCGTTTTGTTTTAATGTTTCGCAAACTCAAATAGTTAACAACGGTAACAAAAATTAAACGTTCCTTAACTCAAGATTACTGCTGAAATAGAGTGTTTTGGACTGGACCTTCTCTTTGTTTTAAGACTGTCGTCTATATCACAGCAACCTTATATATGATGAGGAGAGCTGCAAAATACTACTCAAGGTTATACTTTGAAACTTCAGGTCTTCAGTTGTGTACTAAGTATTGAGGAAATACGAAGGTATCAAAATGACTGCCATGTAATGCGATAATTTTTTAACAAAAGCATTCATGATACAAAGGTTTATTACTGACAATAAACTCTACGATAAATTTATAATAAACTGATTTATATAAAAAGATGTTTTTTTGATAACGCGGGATGGGTCGCTGTTTAAAAAGTGACTATAGAGTCGGGTGTTGGGGGGATTTTGAAGAAAGAAAAGAATTATTGTCCTGATTACAGAGGTTCAATGCAGTCGTGCTGGATATACTTAGGGTTGTTGACTTTTGTAGAAACTGGATAGATATCGAGTGTTCCGTCTTTGGCGGGAATCAGGAGCTTTTCTGCATCTGGTGAGCTCGCTTCAAGCCATTGTTTCCAGTGTTCGGGTTCGAGGATGACCGGCATCCGGTCGTGCACGGACTTCATTTCACCGTTTGATGCGGTGGTGATGATGGTGCAGGATATAAGAGGAGGGGAGGCTTTATCCTGAGGTTGCCAGCTATCCCACAATCCAGCGAAGGCCATTGTGTTGCCATCCTTACGGCGAATATAATATGGTTGTTTTTTTTGCTGGGTGGCTTGTTTCCATTCGTAGAATCCGCTGGCAGGGATGATACAGTGAGTCCTGTTAAGCATGTGGCGAAAGTAAGGCTTTACCGCAAGGGTTTCAGTTCGTGCGTTGATTGGTCGGACTTTTGGCTTATCCTTTGCCCAGTGGGGGATGATACCCCAGTGAGCTGTAGTAAGGTAGTATTGGCCGCGATCACCCAGAAGTATGACAATATTGGTTTCGGGTGCGATGTTATAGCTGGGTATAAAGTCGAACTCTTTGTTCTCTATAAAAGAGAGTCCGTCTTGACGAAGCTGCTCGATGAAATATCTTAGCTCAAAAAACCCGAATCGTCCGCACATGGAGTCTGTGGTTTTGTTTGTTACTGGATAAATATTGAATAAAATTACAAAACTTATAACGGCAAACCATATATCTGAAGAGGTACTGTTGTAGATCATTCAGGTTGATGACGCAGGATCAGAAACTCCAGAAATCGCGGTCGAGATTGCGGTACTGAATACCTTGGATAAGGTGCTTCATTGCAATTTGCTCGGAGCCGTCTAGGTCGGCTATGGTGCGGCTAACTTTAAGGATCCGATCGTGTGCTCTTGCGGACAGGTTCATGTTGTTCATGGCAGCCATGAGCTTTTTTGAACTTTCAGCGTCAAGCATACAGAATGTTTTGATCAGTTTAGTGTTCATTTGAGCATTGGTATAGATTTTTGGCGACAGAAGGGCAGCAAAACGTTCCTGTTGGATTTTCCTTGCTTTAATAACTCTCTGGCGAATTGTTTTAGAGTTTTCGGAGGCTGTTGAGGAAAACAGTTCTGTATTGTCAACTTTTGGGACATCGATATGTATGTCGATGCGGTCAAGGAGTGGCCCTGATATTTTTGCAAGATAACGTTGAATTTGCTGGGGTGGTGCTGTGAGATTGCCGTCGAGGTCTTTCAGAGCGCCTGCCGGACTTGGATTCATTGCCGCAATAAGCATAAAGCCGGCGGGATATCTTGCTGTTACTGATATTCGCGATACCGTAACTTCCCGCTCTTCGAGGGGCTGGCGTAGTACCTCGAGGGCATTGCGGGTAAACTCAGGCAACTCGTCGAGAAACAGGATGCCATTATGGGCAAAGCTTACTTCCCCTGGTTTTGCTGTCGGGCCTCCACCGATCAAGGCAATATTGCTTGTAGTATGGTGAGGGTTGCGGAATGGCCGGGTAACCATAAGCGGTCTCTGTTTTTCAAGCAGGTTTGCAACCGAATAGATTTTTGTGGTTTCAAGGGACTCTTCAAAGCTAAGTGGAGGTAGAATTCCTGGTAAGCCTTTTGCCAGCATAGTTTTCCCACTGCCT
>JAPLFE010000017.1 GCA_026390855.1 Chlorobiales bacterium
TACCACATTGCTCTTATTATGCTGTGATTTCCGAGGGTTCTTCAACAGCAGTGGAAATTAACCCGGACTCTTCAGCTTTCAGAATGATATCGTCTACAGTAGTGGTCATCGGGACAGGATCGCCATCTATCATTGTGAGTATCACTGCTGGGTGAGCTTTCATGTGGTCTGCCATGATTGATTCCCAGTGGTTCTGTTTACTTTCTTCAAGTGTGCTCCACCCTAGTCTTCCCCTGCATTTTGGAAATTTGGAGCAGCCAAGCCAAAGTCCCCTTTTTCCGCTTCTGAGGTAGAGCGGGGAACTGCACTTCGGACAGGAAATGTCTGTCAGCACCGGAGGGGTTTTCATTGGTTCGATGTGGCGCTGTTTATTGAGATTAAGCAGCGTATTGCATTTAGGGTAGTTAGAACAGGCAAGAAAAGGACCAAGTCGCCCTTTACGTAGTAGCATGTGTCCTTCTTTGCAGGAAGGGCACATGATGGCTGTATCTTTTGGCTTTTCCTTGTTCGTGCTTATAGCTTTGATATTTTTGCACTTCGGGTAGGATGAACAGCCAAGAAATTTTCCACTAGCCGTCCATTTGATAATCATCTGGCCCTCTCCGCATTTATCACAAGTGGTGGTTTCACTGTTTTGCGGAATAATCGGATCGTTTTTGCGAAGGCTCAGTACGGTCTCAAGTGGTTTATAGAAACTGTCGAGTACCTTTTCGTATTCGTCATCTCCACTGGCTACTTTATCGAGTTCATCCTCCATGAAGGCCGTAAAGCCCACATTGAAAAGCTCTGGAAAATTGGCGACAAGGATCAGTGATACATCCTTACCGAGCTCGGTCGGACTGATTTTTTTCTTTTCAAGCTCCACATATCGTCGATCCTGCAATGTGGAAAAAATAGAGGCATAGGTTGATGGGCGCCCTATGCCGAAATGGTCGAGATCCTTTACCAGTGTAGCTTCACTATAGCGCGCCGGAGGACGGGTAAAACTTTGTTTTCGGTCAAGGTCTGCAATTGCAAGTGAGTCTTTCACCGAGAGCAGTTCGGGAAGTTTTACGAGAGTCTCTTTTTCTACATCTTCTTTGGTTGAGGTTTGTGCCTCGTAATCAAGTTCCTTCTGATCGTCATAGACGCGCATGAATCCAGGAAAAAGAACTTTACTGCCTGTAGCCCTGAACTGGAATTTTTTTAAGGTATCCTCAACATCAACACGAGTCTGCTCGATTTTGGCGGGAGCCATCATGGCGGCAAGAAAACGTTTCCAGATTAATTCATATAATTTAAACTGATCTGGAGAGAGGTATTGTTTCAGTTGTTCCGGTTTTTTTGAAATTGAGGTCGGTCGTATTGCTTCATGCGCGTCCTGTGCATTTTTTCCGGCTTTTGTTGCTCCCCCAAAACCAATGTACTCTTTACCGAATAGCTTGCCGATATACTCTCGTGCCTGACCAATTGCTTCCTCTCCAATACGTGTTGAGTCTGTTCTCATATAGGTGATGAGACCGGCAGCGCCTTCGGCACCAAGATCAATTCCCTCATAAAGCTGTTGTGCAATCCGCATGGTTCTCTGCGACCCGTATCCAAGTTGGTTTGATGCAGCCTGTTGGAGCAGCGATGTTGTGAATGGCAGTGGGGGCTTGCGCTGCTGTGTGCGGGGAGCGATTTCAGATACAGAAAAAATTCCTTTTCTGATGCGCTCTGCAATGCCTTCAGCCTGATCCTGATTTGTAATCTCCGGCTTATCACCTTCGAGGCGGATAAGTTTTGCTCTGAAGGATTCTTTGCCTGGGGTTATAAAATCTGCAGCAATGGTCCAGTATTCCTGTATCTTGAAGCGGCTAATTTCGGCTTCACGCTCACAGATCAAACGAAGTGCGACGGATTGTACTCTTCCTGCGGAAAGGCCTCGAAGTACAACGTTCCATAAAAATGGACTGATTTTATAACCTACTATTTTGTCGAGACCTTGACGAGTCTGCTGGGAGCGGACAAGGCGGTAGTCGATCTGTCGTGGCGCCTGAATAGCCGCAATAATGGCCTTTTTGGTAATTTCGTTGAAAAGTACCCGGAATACCGGTTTCTTTGTCAATCCGATTTCGTTGGAAATATGCCATGCGATAGCTTCACCTTCGCGGTCAGGGTCAGTCGCAATAAGAATTTCATTAGCTTCAGCTGCCAGTTTTTTTAACTGGCGAACAACCTTTTCCTTACCGGGAATGATTTCGTAGCGTGGTTCATAGTGGTGGTCAAAATCAAGGCCGATCTCTTTTTTCGGCAAGTCTTTGATGTGACCTACCGAAGCGAAAACTGTATACTTGTCCCCCAGATATTTATTGATGGTTTTCGCCTTGGAAGGGGATTCGACAACAATCAAGGTTCTGTCCCTGGCAGATGGTGTTGATGCTTTTAAAGCCATTGATCAGTCCCGGTAGTAAGAGCGTTACAATTAAATTTTGAAAAAGATAGGTGTTGAAGAGCAAAAAACAAATTTTACCATTTTTGCGAAGTATACTAAACATGTCATTATAGGCAGGAACAATTCATTTTCTGGTATAAAAACCTGTTTTCCAGGGGCAAAAAAAATATTTTGTTATTAATTAATTTACTCCTGTAATGTTCAGGAAATAAAATGCGCTTGACAATTATGCTTGACTCTTTGTTTCGTGTTTACCATCGTTTTGCCGTTCCGATTCTGGTGATCCTTCTGATGCTTTTTTCCAAGCTCTTTCAGCGTTACCATCTTTACAGACGGGAGAAACAACAGTTCCGCTCCATGTCACTACAGGAAAAGATCAGGGTTATACTATAAAGGTGCTTGCCCGTCGAGAAGGTAGTGCCCTCATGATTGATCTTGAGTCAATGGCCAGAGCATTGCGATTGAGCTTTCACAATGATCATGGACTGCTTGTTCTCGAGGAAGCTTTTGTGGTTCCTGGCAGTACATGTACAATTATGATCAATAATAACTTTTCGCGGGTTATTTCAAAGAATAGTGAAAATCTAAAGAGGATTATTCAGCTTCAGGTGGAACCTTCATTAATACACTCAAGGATTTATTTGCCGGTCAATCAAGCGTGCAGACTGTTTACCATATGGCTTGACAGAGAGGTTGTCTATAATTATTCAACAGGCATGATAAATGCATGGTTGAGTGGTAAACGTTTTGGTGAATCTGTAGGCCTTATTGGGGTGGTAAAGCATGAAGAGCAACTTTCAGTTCAGGGGAACTTCAAACCTGCTGAAGACAGTTCGACGGTGATTACCGGTATTGAAATTGAAAAGCGAGCGAATGGGGCAATCATAAGCTTTTCAGCTTCCGGTAATCCTACCCAGTTTTCGCTACTCAAACCTGATGCTGAAGGATATGTTTATCTTTCTTTTGAAAAAGCCTCCTGCGATATCAATACTCTTTCAACAATCTACAGCGGTGGCGTAGTCAAGGCAATTACTCCGAAGCAGTTGGCTGACGGTGGGCTGCAATTTGCGGTTGCACTTGATAATAAATCGTTTGCCATTACTTCTGTCGAGTTTCATCGCGATGAAAAAAACAACCGTTATGTGCTCTATGTTCGCAGTAATGCTGATGTTCAGGAGATACGTAAAAAAGAAAAGGAACAGCAGATTGCGAAGGTAATCAGTCGTGATGTTGAAAAATGGAAGCTTAATACCATCGTACTTGATGCAGGTCATGGAGGAAAAGACCCCGGGGCTATAGGTTTCAATGGTACTCATGAAAAAGATGTGGCTCTTAACATTGTTCACGATCTCGGGACTTTTATAACACAGAAGTGGCCGGATGTGAATGTGGTCTATACCAGAAAGGATGATCGTTTCATTCCCCTGCATGAACGAGGGAGGATTGCCAACCAAAGCGGCGGAAAACTTTTTATCAGCGTACACTGCAATGCAAGTCCTAACCGAAATGCAAGGGGGTCGGAGGTTTATATACTCGGACCGCATAAAAGCAAGGCGGCCCTTGATGTCGCAATGTTTGAAAACTCTGTAATTCGACAGGAGGCCGATTTCCAGGAGCAGTACAAAGGGTTTTCGGAGGAACATCTCATTATGAGCAGTATGGCCCAAAATGCTTTTGCAAAACAGTCAACCGCTCTTGCTCAAGATATTCTGAAACCAGTTGAGAGGCAAGCGGTCAATAATGCCCGTGGAGTTCGCCAAGCCGGCTTTATGGTTTTATGGACTCCTTCGATGGCAAGTGTTCTTGTTGAAGTTGGATATTTATCCAATGCCGAGGAGGAACGAATGCTCAGGGATCGTCAAGTACAATCCAAAATTGCTTATGGTATTTTCCAAGGAGTGCAGTCCTATCGCAAGAATTATGAAACATCCTGCATGGCGTCCCTTGCTGAATGATAAACCAGATTCTAAAAGTGGCGCACTGAATTGAATCCTTTTTTTATATTGAAAGCTGTCAACCTTGATTATTGTCCGGGTTGACAAGTGTTGTAGTTATTAGAATTTTTTACTTTCCCGCGTTTCTTTTATGAACGATGTTTCCGCTCAGATTTTACATCGATTATCGCAAGCCAGAGAATTTTTATCAGGAGAAGAACTTTGTCGTGAATTTGGCATTACCAGAAGCGCTGTCTGGAAGCATATTGGGGTGCTCCGTGCCGACGGTTATGATATTGATGCCGTAACAGGCAGGGGGTATCGACTGAAGAGCCTGACCGGACGGCCTGTCGAAGCTGAGGTTATACCGTTTTTAACTACTCGACGGTTTGGACGCAACTTTCTTTATCACAGGATTACTGCGTCAACCAATCTCCTTGCAAAGGCACTTGCTATCGATGGCTTGCCGGAAGGCAGTGTGGTCGTAGCCGATTCTCAGACGGGAGGAAGGGGGAGAATGGGTCGAACGTGGGTGTCACCTTCGGGAGTTAACCTTTATTTTTCTCTGATTTTACGGCCAGGGGTGCCTTCGATTCGTGTTCCTCAACTCACGCTACTGGTGGCCGTGGCCATTCATCAGGCATTGAGCAAGGTTGCATCAAGTCTTATACCGTTGATCAAGTGGCCTAATGATATTCTTGTCAATGGCAAAAAGTTATGCGGTGTTTTGTGCGAAATGCAGTCAGAACCTGATCTTACGCACTTTGTTGTCGTTGGTATCGGTATCAATGTCAATCAGACTGAGCTACCTTCTGTACTTAGGGATATTGCAACATCCCTTTTTTTGGAGACAGGGAGCTTATTTTCGAGACCGGAACTTCTTGCTTCTGTTCTGAACCATTTTGAACCGCTGTATGATGCATGGCTTCACCAGGACGATCTTGCATTTATACTTCCCTATCTCGAAAGGTATTCACTTCTTCAATTCCAGGATGTAACTGTAGATCAGCTCAGCCGAACAGTAAGCGGAACAGTCACAGGGATTTCCCGCTGCGGAGAGCTGAAGATTGATAGTGCAGAAGGACAAGCGCTTTTAATTTCTTCGGGAGAAGCTCATCTGCGAAAAAAACAATCATAATTAAAATCATTTATTACAATGGATCCAAAAACTCTCCAACCTCAAATTGTGTCAGCATATCGTGTGCTGGAAACCGGTGAACCAATAAGTCGTGCTGAAGCATTGTTGCTGGCGGATTTACCAGGTGAGCTCGCGCTTGATCTTGCTGCTCTTGCAAACAAGGTTAAAAATCGATATGGAAGTAGTATTGAGTCGCTTCATGCCTGTTCTATTATGAATGCAAAATCGGGTGTTTGTGGAGAAAACTGCAGATTTTGCGCTCAGTCCCGTCACAACCATGCCGATATTGAGGTATATGATCTTGTTAATGAGGATTCTGTGCTTATCGAGGCGCGTAACTGCATAGCAGAAGGTGTTTCTCATTTTGGTATCGTTACCAGTGGGTATGGGTATAAAAAAATAAATGCTGAGTTTCAGCGGGTGCTTGACATGATTGATAGACTGCATAGAGATTTACCTGGATTAAGCGTCTGTGCTTCGCTTGGTGTTTTGGGTGAAGAACCAGCTGCAGCCCTTGCCGCACATGGTATTGCGCACTATAACATCAATATTCAGGTCGCACCGGATAGATACCATGACCTTATTGCAGATACGCATACGGTTGAAGAGCGTATCGAGACGATTAAACTCTTGAGAAAAAACAATATTTCAGTTTGTTGTGGCGGGATTATGGGCGTAGGAGAGACAATGCAAGAACGTATTGATATGATTTTTGCACTTCAGGATCTCGATGTTTCTGTTATTCCGCTCAATGTTCTGGTACCAATAGATGGGACACCGCTTGAAGGAAAAGAACCTGTTTCTGTTGCTGATATAGTAAAAACATTCGCCATTTGCCGTCTTGCACATCCCAACAAAATTATCAAGTTTGCTGCTGGTCGAGAAACAATCATGAAGGATTTTCAGGGGCT
Organism: Chlorobiales bacterium; assembly: GCA_026390855.1. GTDB lineage: Bacteria > Bacteroidota > Chlorobiia > Chlorobiales > Chlorobiaceae > Chlorobium. The sequence goes on from JAPLFE010000017.1 coordinate 6,397, forward strand.
TTTGATGCTTTCTGGTGCAAACGGTTATCTTACAGGCGGTTATTTGACTACTCGCGGAAGGGATATTGCTGATGACCGCAGATTTGCAAGTCAGATTGCAAGTTTTAACTGAAGGAGCGGGGTAATGCAGTTTTATGAACGGATCCGGCAAGAGCTTGATGAGCTGAAAAGTCTTGACCGTTACAGGGTACTTCCTGATATTACTGCTCGCAATGAAAAGGATATTGAGGTGAACGGGCAGCTTCTTTTGAACTTATCTTCGAACGATTATCTTGGTCTTGGCGATGACAATGCGATGCGTGAAGGGTATTGGAATCAGTTCAGAAAGACTTCGCATGCCATGACCAGCTCTTCATCCCGACTGCTGACGGGAAATCACCCTCTTTACGACCAACTGGAAAAAACCCTTGCGACAATCTACGGACGGCAATCCGCAATGGTTTTCAACAGCGGCTATCATGCTAACATTGGGATACTTCCGGCACTTTGCACTCGCCATGATCTTGTGCTCAGCGACAGACTGAACCATGCGAGCATTATTGACGGAATGAAAATTGCTGAAGCACCATACCAGCGTTATCGTCACCGGGACTACGATCATCTTGAAGAGTTGCTTGCCGGGGCTTGCGATAGATATCGCCAGATATTTATCGTTACCGAATCGGTGTTTAGTATGGATGGTGATCTTGCAGACTTATCCCAGCTCGTTGCGTTAAAGGAAAAATACGGCGCATTTCTTATTGTTGATGAAGCTCACGGTGTTGGAGTGTTCGGAGAGCGTGGTCTCGGCTTGTGTGAAGCTACACGAATGGTTCAGCATATTGATATTATTACAGGAACATTCGGCAAAGCTCTGGCTTCAACAGGCGCTTATGCTGTAATGAGCTCTCTTGTGAGAGAGTATTTGCTGAATACCATGCGGCCATTCATTTTTACTACTGCCCTGCCGCCGGTTATTCTTGGCTGGAGCTTGTTGACTCTTGAGCGGCAGACATCCATGACTCACCAGAGAGCGGCCCTACTGCAGCTTGCCTCTAGACTTGCCAGTGCGTCCACCTACGGTTCCTGAAAAGGGTGCCCGTATCCGTATCTCACTGCGTTCTACCCTTCAGTGGGAAGATATTGCCCGGATTCCTGATATTATAGGAGGATAACGATATCATGAAAACAGTATGGCTTAGAAAAGAGGCAGCGGAAGAGCTTCTGCTGTTCTTTAACGGTTGGGGCATGGACCACCGTAATGCAGCTTATCTTTTACATGAATCTCTTTCTGGAGGCTTTTCCTCTGATCTTGCGGTTTGTTATGATTATCGTACACTGGAGACTGAACCGACGTTTATGAACGGCATAAGCCGATATAGTCGAATAACAATTGTTGCCTGGTCATTTGGTGTTTGGGTGGCACAACATACTGAACTTCCTCCGATTGAGCGTGCCATTGCCGTGAATGGGACCATGTACCCCGTAAACCAGAAGCTGGGGATTCCCCCGGAGGTGTTTAAAGCAACTCTTTCAACTTATTCAGAAGAAAATCGTAACCGTTTCAACCGCAGAATGTGTGGAAGCCGTGAGGCTTTTGCACTTTTTGCCAGTATGTCGCCTGAACGCGCGACTTCAGACCAGCAGGAAGAACTTGAGCAGTTGCAAAAGCATTTTCTGAACAAAAGTTTAAAAGGTAATAATGCGTGGCAGTACAACCATGCTGTTATTGGAGGAAGAGATCTTGTATTTCCGTCACAGCATCAGTACAATGCCTGGAAAGGTGTTCCTCAAACCGTGATAGCCGATATGCCTCATTTTCCTTTTTTTCATTTCAGAAATCTGCTGGAGGTTGTCGCATGCTGCAGAAAATAAAAATAGACAAGGAGCTTGTGCGAGAAAGGTTCTGCAGAACCCTCCAAAGCTATGGTAGCAATGCTGTTGTGCAGAAAGGCATGGCCAGAGAGCTTATGGAAATGATCTGTCTTGACGAACAGAACTGTACATTTGAGCGAGTTCTTGAGGTTGGATCAGGATCAGGATTACTTATGGAGGAACTACTGGGCCGCTGCACAGTGACGGATTATTATGCCAATGATCTTGTTGAGGAAAGTCTTTCCTGCCTTCGAAAGGTAATCGATCGTTTTGCGGTTGAGAAGTTTCACTTTCTTGCTGGGGATATAGAAAACCAGTATGAATTGCCTTCGAATTTAGATCTTGTGCTCTCAAATGCAACTTTGCAATGGCTTGATGATCTTGATGACTTTTTTAGAAATATGTACGATCATCTTAGGCCTGGGGGTATTCTTGCCTTTAGTACCTTTGGTACTTCAAACATGCGGGAAATTGCGAGTATCGAGGATATTGGGCTCAGCTATTGCCCTCTCAGGGAGCTTGAAATTCTTGCGGGCAGGCATTTTGAGTTGATTTCCAGCAGAGAAGAGGAGCTACGAATTGAATTCAACTCCCCTGAGTCGGTGTTGCATCATATAAGGAAGACTGGTGTCAACGGTCTTCTTCGCAGTTCATGGACAAAAAGCCGATACCAGCATTTTATTGCAGAGTACCAACGGTTATTTTCAAGTGAAAACGGCGTCTATCTTACCTATAATCCAATTTATTGTTGTCTGAAAAAGAAACTGTCATGAAAGGATCCGTTGTCGCTATTTCCGGAATTGATACAGGAATCGGAAAAACGTATGCGACTGGCCTGCTTGCCAGAACCCTGCTCCAGCGGGGAAAAAATATTATTACCCAGAAAATTGTTCAGACTGGCTGTATTGGTGTTGCGGAAGATATTCTCGAACACCGGCGTCTTATGGGGATTGGTCTACAGGATGTGGACATGGAGGGGTTCACCTGTCCCTATGTTTTCCGCTATCCCGCTTCACCCCACCTTGCGGCCAGCATGGAAGGAGTTGAAATTGATATCCTGAACATTCGCCGGGCGACCTTTGCTTTGCAGAAATGCTACGAACTTATTCTTCTGGAAGGTGTTGGCGGGCTCTTGGTACCTCTTACCCATGATCTACTTTTTGCCGATTATATCCGTGATGCCGGATATGATCTTATTCTTGTGACAGGTGCGCAGCTTGGGAGCATCAACCATACCCTGCTCTCGATTGAAGCATGTGTAAAACGAGGTATTGTTATAAGAGGAGTTATCTATAATTGTTTTCACAGCAGCGAAAAGGTGATAGTCGATGATACTCGCAAAGTTATCCATCATTATCTTAATAAAGCAGGATCGTCAGCACCTGTGATTGACATGCTGAATGGTTCGCTCGAAGAAGAGGCTTTTGCTCGTCTCCACTTATAATAACCCGGTTAACGTAACGGATTTTTACGCCTTCAACAACTATGTCGACTTCCGCCCATCCAATTGATCTTGATTTTGACCGTAGCCATCTCTGGCATCCCTATACTTCGGTGAAAAATCCTTTGCCGGTTTACCCTGTCTGTTGTGCTTATGATGTTTTTCTTGAGCTTGAAGATGGCAGGAAGCTTATTGATGGAATGTCTTCATGGTGGGCAGCCATTCATGGTTACAATCACCCTGTACTCAACGAAGCTATGGTTGCACAGATTCGCCGAATGAGTCATGTCATGTTCGGTGGTTTGACTCACGAGCCAGCAGTGACTCTTGCAAAACAGCTGGTTGCATTGACACCTCAATCTCTGCAGAAGGTTTTTTTTAGTGACTCGGGTTCAGTTGCTGTTGAAGTTGCCATCAAAATGGCTATTCAGTTTTGGGCAGCCTCAGGGAAACCTTCAAAAAAACGATTACTGACCGTCCGGTCAGGTTATCATGGTGATACCTTCGCCGCCATGTCGGTCTGTGATCCAATAACAGGAATGCACTCTCTCTTTAAAGGCTCGATACAGGAACAGTTTTTTGCTGAAGCTCCTTCATGCCTGTTTCATGAGCCATGCACGGAGGAGGATCTTGCCGATATTCACTCGATGCTTGAAAAACATCATATGGAGATTGCTGCAGTAATTATTGAGCCTATCGTTCAGGGAGCTGGGGGGATGCGTTTTTATGCTCCGCACTATTTAGTTCGGCTCAGAGAATTATGCGATTGCTATGATGTCCTCTTGATTTTTGATGAAATCGCTACCGGCTTTGGACGTACGGGGAGAATGTTTGCGCTGGATCATGCGGGTATTGTGCCTGACATCATGTGCGTGGGTAAAGCGTTGACTGGAGGTTACATGACTCTTGCGGCAACACTTGCAACAAACAAGGTTGCTGATATCATCTGTTCGGGTAATCCAGGTCTTTTCATGCACGGTCCGACCTTTATGGCAAATCCTCTGGCCTGTGCTGTAGCATCCGCCAATATCAGTTTGCTTGGAAGCTATGACTGGCAGGCATCAGTAGTCCGCCTTGAAGCCGGACTTCGAAAAGGACTTACACCGTGCAGGGATTTAAGCAATGTGGCTGATGTTCGTGTTCTCGGTGCGATTGGAGTTGTTGAGCTGCACTCCCCGGTTGATATGGCTGTTGTCCAGAAACAATTTGTGGACAAAGGGGTCTGGGTTCGTCCTTTTAGTCGTTTGGTTTATCTTATGCCGCCTTTTATTATGCGTGGTGAAGAACTCGAGATATTGACGGCTGCAGTATATGATGTGGTGAAAGATGCGCAATAGTTTTTTATTTCGCCATATCTTAGAGTCTACTATATCCTGTTATAGCTGGTATTTATAAGTTTAAACGTCCATTACCTCAATGAGAGATAAACCCTGGATCAAACATTACGACAAAGGAGTTCCCCATTCACTTCAGCCTTATCCGGAAATAACATTGGTTGATGTTGTCCGAAAGACAGCAGAGGATTATCCAGAGCGCACGGTATTGTTTTTCAAGGGCTCAACTATCTCATATGGTGAATTTGAACGGCAAAGCAATGCTCTTGCTGCCGCGCTGCTGTCACTTGGTGTTGACAGAGGTGATCGTATAGCCTTGATTATGCCGAACTCTCCACAGATGTTGATCAGTGAGTTTGGTATATGGAAAGCCGGAGCTATTGCGGTTCCCATGAATCCGCTTTATACCCTTAACGAGTTAGAGCATGCACTTAATGAATGTGGTGCCGAAACGGCTATTGTATTAACTCCCTTTTATGAAAAGATTAAGACAGTTCAGCCTGATTCTCGTCTAAAAAGAGTTATAGCTACCAATATCAAAGAGTATCTTTCGCCGTTGAACAACATTCTTTTTACGGTTGTAAAAGAAAAAAAGGATGGGCACAGAGTTACTCTGAAACATGGTGATCACTGGTTGAGAACCCTTATTAAGAATCATTCCAGTGTGAATTTTTCACCGGTACGCATCAAGTATGACGAACCAGCGCTTTTTCTTTTTTCAGGAGGAACCACTGGTAATCCGAAATGTGTCGTTATATCTCATCAGGGGCTTGTTATTACAGGGATGCAGATTGCCAGCTGGTTCAGCGTTATTCTCGACAAAGGAAAAGATGTTATTCTTCTTAACATGCCACTGTTTCACGTGTATGCCCAAGTTGGTATTATGACTGCTGCATTGATTCAGCAATATCCACTTGCTCTGGTTCCGAATCCGCGTGATATTGATGACTTGCTGCATACCATTAAAACCCTAAAACCGGCAGTGCTGCCGGGCGTGCCGACCCTTTTCACAGCATTGATTAATCATCCTAAAGTTAAGAGGGATGGTTCAATTCTGAAATCGCTTAAACTTAGCGTATCTGGTGCTGCTCCCCTCATGCTTGAAAACAAGAGACGTTTTGAAGAACTTACAGGCGGCCGGATTATTGATGCTTACAGTCTGACTGAATCGGCACTTGCTTCGGTCTTTACTCCGATTTTAGGTACTTATAAGCATGGATCTGTAGGTATTCCTGTCCCGGATGTTGAGGTGCGGATTGTTGAGCAGGAGGATGGTTTTGATATTCTTGCCGCGCTTGAAGTTGGAGAAATAATCATGCGAGCTCCCCAGATTATGAAAGAGTATTGGCAAAACCCGACCGAAACGGCTCTCGTTCTTCGTGATGGCTGGCTTTATACTGGAGATCTTGGCTATCTTGATGAGGACGGCTACCTTTTTATTGTTGATCGTAAAAAAGATGTAATAAAGCCTGGTGGCTTTCAGGTTTGGCCACGTGATGTGGAAGAAGTTATAGCTTTTCATCCCGCAGTTTTTGAAGTTGGCGTTGCAGGGGTGCCTGACACTTATCAAGGAGAAGCTGTCAAGGCATGGGTGGTCCTGCGCGAGGGTTATCAGCTCTCCGTTGAAGAGCTTCGAGCTCACTGCCGAAAAGACCTTGCCGCTTATAAAGTCCCGAAATATGTCGAATTCACTACGTCTCTTCCAAAATCTACAATAGGCAAGTTACTCCGTCGAAAACTTATTGAAGCGCATTGCAAAGCCGGGGGATAAAAAAATATCTGGTACTTTCCAAACAATTGCTCGTATCTATTCCATGACTTTCGAAGAACTGCAGAGGTTGCTTGATCCGGAGGTTCAGGCGGTTATTGATCTTCACTCTGCTGAAGATTCTGTGACTTTTGCCCTGCAGTTTCATAGTCATAAGGACATTCCTGTAAGGGCTATAGCAGAACAGCTTGCCTGTCGACAGAAAGCCGCTAAAAAATTACCTAATTTTTTCAGGCACAATTTACTCTATACACCGCTGGCGCTGGAGCAAGCTTCTGGAGAGCTGACTGCGCAATACAAGACGTCTCTTATGTCGGGGAAGAGGATGATTGATTTAAGCGGCGGACTGGGGGCTGACTCTATGTTTCTATCAAGGGTATTTCAGGAGGTGGTTTACTGCGAGAGAGATGCTTTGCTTTGTGCACTGTTTCAACATAACCTGAAAAAAAGCGGCATTACCAATGTTCAGGTTAAAAACGCTGATAGCATTGACTTGCTTGCGTCATACCCGGATGACTTTTTTGACTGGATTTATGTTGATCCTGCTCGTCGCGAGCAAGGTAGGAGGTCGATCGGGCTTGAATCGGCAAGCCCGGATGTTGTTGCAGGCCATGATACATTCCTTCGTAAGGCAAGGCGAATTTGCGTCAAGGCATCTCCAGCACTTGAAGTCACTGGTCTGAAAAAGCTGTTGCCTTCGCTGCAATCAATCATTGTGGTTTCGGTTGATAGTGAATGCAAGGAAATACTGTTGCTCCTTGATCGTAGTAGTAACTTACAGCAACCTCTTATGGTCAAGGCTATCTGCCTCTCATCAGCTTCGGAGGTTGAGGTAGAAGTTATCGGAAATAGTGATGTCGAAAAAACCATAGCATCTTCCTTGAAAAAGTACTTTTACGAACCTGATGCGGCAATTATCAAGGCGAAACTTACTTCTAAGCTTGCCGGAGATTTCGGTTTTGAGTTTATGAATAAGACAGTTGACTATCTGACTTCCGACATGATGGTTGAGACCTTTCCCGGAAAGACATTCCGTATGATCGAGTGTATTCTTTACAAGCCGAAAACCTTTAAAGCTTTTCTTAAGCGCCACGATATTGTCGGGGCAAGTATCCAGCGACGGGATTTTCCTCTTTCACCGGAAGAACTGAGAAAGCAATACAGGCTGCTAGAAAGCGATAGGGCATTTTTGTTTTTTAGCAGAGATGTTGCAGGCCGTCCAGTCTCAGTTTACTGCATCAGATGCTTTCCTGCAGACGCAGAAGTTCTTTTTGTGCAAGACCAAAACGCAACCCCTGAGTGCTGACACGGATTTCATCTATTCCTAACAGGCGCATGAACTGGTGCAGGATAAGAGTCCCCATTGTGATGACATCTGCTCGTCCTTCAGGGATACCAAGGTTGATGATTTGCTCAAGATTGCACGATTGAAGCTTTTCTAGGAAGGCGTGAACGTCGTTGTAGCGAAGTGGGAAATTGTGAATTTTCAGTGCGTCAAAGTTTTTCATTCCCTGGGTGACCTGAGCAATTGTGGTCAGGGTTCCTGCAACACCGTAGACATGCTCTCTTGCAGCGAAAAAGGGTAATATGTTTGAGGTGAACTTTTCGTTAATGAAGGCTTTAGCTGCCTCAAACTCTTGTTGATGAGGTGGCAGTATTGTGAAAAACCGCTCAGTAAGTCTTACTGACCCGATATCGAGGCTTATGCTTTCAGTGACTGCACTGGACGATCCCATTGAGATTTCTGTGCTGCCACCTCCGATATCGATTACTGCAAAAAGTTCAGGAATGTCGTTCATGCCTGCAACTGCACCGAAAAAGGTTAGTTCGGCTTCATCCTGACCTGAGATGCATTGTATTGTGATTCCTGTTTCACGGGCCACCTCATTAATGACCACCAAGTGATTTTTTGCATCCCTCAGAGCACTTGTGCCTGTGGCAATAATTTCCTCTGTATCATATTTATTGCTGGTTCTGCGGTAATCAGACAGGCAGTCTATGAGCCTTTGCAATGCCTCATGATCAATTACTTTTTTTGCATCAACATTTTTTCCCAGCCTGACAATGGTCTGTTTGTGGTACACAGGAATGATTGTACCGCTTTCAGGCTCAAGGTCGGCGATCAGCAAGAGTGCGGTGTTCGTTCCTATATCGATGCATGAAACCCGTTTCATAATGTCTTTCGCGTCTATGACGGTTAATGAGAGCGTGGACGAATCAGGCTTGAAAGCCACTCATCCTCATAGATGTTTTTTGAAATCTCATAGTCAAGCCGTTTCAGCAGCTTTTTCAGCCATGGTTCATCGTAAACAAGTATTCCAGAAAGCAATACCGTTGCGCAGGGGGCATGTTTACGGATGATTGGAAGGATTCTGTCAATCACGTTTTTATTGATGTTGGCAAGGATCAGGTCGTAGCCATCTTTCAAATTCAAAACAAGATCTTCTTCTGCATCGAGGAGTTTGATGGTGATATCCTGAGCTTGGTTTTCCTTAATGTTTTCAATGGCATTTTCAATCGACCAGGCGTTGTTGTCAAAAGCAAGGATGGGTTGGCGGTTGCCGAGTTTTCGTGCGGCTATAGCAAGCACTCCGGTACCGGTACCAATGTCTATTATTTTATGGTTTTTCAGGTCAAGTGTTTCCATTTGCCTCAGCATCAGGCGTGTTGTGGCATGATAACCTGTGCCGAAAGACATTTTCGGGTTGATTTCAATAACGATCTGGCCGGGTTTGGATGTGATCTCCTTATTTTTTTGGACAATCAGAAGACGGTCGGATATCTCGATAGGCTGGAGGTGAGCCTCCCACTCAGCATTCCAGTTTCTGTCGGCCATGAAGTTTGCCTGAAAGCTGGGAATAGTTCCAAACATGTCCAACAAGAGGGTGCGTATGGCTTCTTCCTTCTCTTCTGTCCATTCAATTTCAGGAAGGTAAGCCATGAGTTTGTTATCCTCTTCCTGAAAGGATTCTATTCCCTCACTGGCAAGCAGGGCAATATAGAGTTCATGAAGTGAAGAGTTTATTTCAAAGGCTAGTTCAATATAATGGTGCGTTCCAGGTTGAGGCATAAAAACGGTTCGGCAGATTAAAAGGAGATTCAATAACCGTCGAATATAAGCATTTTCAATGCTAAAGAGTGGTCATGCAGCTTCACATCGTCGGGGAATCAGTTCAGTCAATCGTTATCAAGCGAGCTGCACAGGCGTAGTGGCTCTTATAGTAATACTCATAAAGATTATTAACCTTGACCCCGCTTGTTGCAGCATGAGCGAAGTTGTTGTTGCCGATAAAAATCCCAACATGGTCAACCCTACTGTTCCCTTCTATACTGAAAAAAACAAGATCGCCTGGTTGCAGTTGTTTTATTTGCACCATGTTGCCGAGTATTGCAAGTTCTCCAGAAGTACGCGGCAAGAGCATTCGGAAGTTTTTTTTATAAAGATACTGTACGAAGCCTGAACAGTCGAACCCTTCCGGGGTTGCGCCACCTGAGCGGTAATTGGTTCCTCGGTATTCATCAATCGATGAAAACAGGTGTTCAAGCGATCGTTCCGATACCTTGAATGGTAGGGGTCTGGTGACTGCGGAGGCGCTTCCTTCAGGCATACAGGATATATACGATTTTCTTTTTTTTAAACTATATTTGCACTCCTGATCGTATTCTGAACCTGTCCGGAAACTCTGGCAGCCGTTAATGCTGAAAAGAATCCATACTATGGTGCCGCGGAGTACTGCGGTTTTGCAGGGTCGAATCAATACTGGCAGCGAGGTGATAACGCGAGCTCTTTGTTTCACGAGAGTCGATAATCAATTTTCTGGGGATGCCGAGTGGTTCTGATCCCTTGTTGAGGGGTAATAATATAGTGAAAAATACACGAGTAAAATAATAGTTAACTCATTCGGTTTATAGATATGGCGGTGATGAAATTCGGAGGGACTTCCATAGGAACGGCTCAAGCTATGCAGCGGGCAATTTCTATTGTGGTCCGGGAGCAGGAAAAAGCAGTGCCACTTGTGGTGCTCAGTGCTTGCAGCGGTATCACCAATAAACTGGTACACATTGCTGATGCTGCCGGGTGCAGCAATCTTGATGAGGCAATGGCTCTCGCCGGGGAAGTGCGCAGTCATCATATTGGATTGCTTGATGAACTGATCAAAAGTGCAGCATTGAAAAAGGAGCTTACCGTTCAGATCGAACAGTTTGCAACTCGCCTTGAAATGCTGATCAAAGCGATGATAATTTCGGATTTGCCCGTCCATTAAACGATCTTTGCGAAGAGAATGTCCACCGGATTGTCAGTCCATTGCTTAAACAGGGGACCATCGTTGTTACTCAGGGGTATATTGGTGCAACGCAAGACGGTAGGACAACAACGCTTGGTAGAGGTGGCTCCGATTTTTCGGCTGCTTTGCTTGGTGCATGGCTCGATGAGAACGCAATTCAGATATGGACTGATGTTGATGGAGTTATGACGTGCGATCCGAGGATGGTACCCGAAGCACGGAGCATTAGAGTTATGACATTTTCAGAGGCTGCTGAACTCGCCTATCTTGGCGCCAAAGTACTGCATCCCGATACCATTGCTCCGGCAGTGCGGAAAAACATTCCGGTTTATGTTTTAAACTCACTGCATCCTGATGCCAAAGGGACAATTATTACCAATGATCCGGAGAGGCTTTCGGGAATGAGTTATGGTGGTCTTGTCAAATCAATTGCCGTCAAAAAAGGTCAGTGCATCATCAATATCCGTTCTAATCGCATGTTTGGCAGGCACGGGTTCATGAATGAGTTGTTTGGCGTTTTTGCCCGTTACGGAGTATCGGTTGAAATGATTGCAACCAGCGAGGTTTCAGTTTCCATTACTGTTGATGACAAGAGCTTCAGTGATGAGTTTATTAAGAAGCTGGAGAGCTTCGGAGAAGTTGATATTGAGCATGGAGTGGCAACAATCAGTGTTGTCGGTGACAATCTTCGCATGTCGAGAGGTGTTGCAGGCAGGATTTTCAGTGCATTGAAGGATGTGAATCTCAGAATGATCTCTCAGGGGGCATCGGAAATAAATGTCGGGTTTGTTGTTGAAGATTTCGAGGTCTTTACGGCGGTCAACAATCTTCACAGGGAGTTTTTCTCCGATCCGCAGGATAAGGGTATTTTTGAGATACCGGCAGGAAGTCGGTAAAAGCGTAATAGGTTTCAATGTAAACAACAAGAGGTGTCGCACATGGATTATAAAAAAGCTGGAGTTGATATCAGTGCGGGGGAGGAATTTGTCCGCATGATCAAACCTCAGGTTCGTCAGACCTTTACACCAGGGGTCATAACTGATATTGGGGCTTTCGGAGGATTTTTTCTGCCTGATTTTTCTCAGTATAAAAAACCGGTGCTTGTCAGCAGCATTGACGGTGTCGGTACGAAACTCAAGATTGCTATTGAGCTTGGGATGTATGATACTGTCGGCTCATGTCTTGTCAATCATTGCACGAATGATATTCTTGTTTGTGGTGCAAAACCGCTTTTTTTTCTTGATTACTATGCTTGTGGGAAGCTGACTCCCGCAATTGCCGCAGGAGTAGTCACCGGCATGGTGACAGCCTGTCGTGAAAATGGCTGTGCACTTATTGGTGGTGAAACGGCAGAAATGCCGGGACTTTATCGAGAGAATGATTTTGATCTTGCTGGATCTATCGTTGGTGTTGTGGATCATGAAAAAATTATCAATGGTTCATCAATCGGGGCGGAAGATGTGCTTATCGGACTACCATCGAATGGTCTCCATACAAACGGGTATTCACTTGCACGGAAAGTTTTAGAGGGTAGGCTGCACCAGACTTTTTCTGGACTTGAGGGGTCGGTTGGTGAGGAACTCCTGAAAGTTCACCGTTCTTATCTTTCTGTTATTGAGCCGTTCTTTGGGTCGCATGATATTAAAGGCTTGTCGCATATTACCGGTGGGGGTCTGATGGGTAATACCATGCGGATTGTTCCTGAAGGTTTGATGCTTGATGTTGACTGGAAAGCCTGGCAGGAACCATTGATCTTCGATATTATACGCAAGGAGGGTCATGTGCCTGAAGAGGATATGCGCAGGACTTTCAATCTCGGTATCGGACTCGTGATGATTGTTGAAAAAAATACAGTTAACAGAGTGATGTCCTGCTTGAAATCACAGCAGGAAAATGCTTACATTATAGGCGCAGTGAAAAAAAAATAATACTCCTTTTCCCTTCTCTTGTTGAAATAAGGTAATAATCAGAAAGGTTTATGCTGACTTTACTTGCCATTTTAGCGGTGAGTTATATCATCGGATCTATTCCTACCAGCTTGATGGCGGGAAAGATGCTCAAAGGGATTGATATCCGGAACTTCGGTAGCGGGAATGCCGGTGGTACCAATGCTTTCAGAGTACTTGGCTGGAAACCAGGTCTTATTGTAACGCTTATTGATATTTTCAAGGGAGTTATTGCTGCTGTATCGGTTGTTGCTTTTTTCAAAAATCACCCGATTGACACATATCCTGATATGAATGAGGTAGCCCTTCGGCTTCTCGCTGGTATGAGCGCTGTAACAGGTCATGTATTTACTCTTTTTGCAGGATTCAAGGGGGGTAAGGGGGTCAGTACCGCCGCCGGTATGCTGATCGGGATAGCTCCGGTAAGTATGCTTATGGTTGTCAGTATTTTTCTGCTGACCGTTTATGTGTCGCGGCATGTTTCTGTTGCTTCAATGCTTGCGGCAATTGCTTTCCCGGTGATTATTGCTATCCGCAAGTACATTTTTGAACTTGGAGGCGGCCTTGATTACTATATCAAACTTTTTGGATCGCCGGTATCCTTTCATGACAGCCTTGACTATCATCTCATGATTTTCGGGCTTGTTGTTGCACTTGCCATTCTCTACACTCATCGGGCCAACATCAGAAGGCTACTTTCAGGCACTGAAAGTCGTGTGACGTTCGGAAAGCATTCTTGATTTCCTGATACTTGATGAATATAGCTGTATTGGGTGCTGGAAGCTGGGGAACGACTCTTGCTGTGTTGCTTGCCAAAAAAGGTCATCAGGTGCAGTTGTGGGCTCACAGACCCGAATTTGCGGCAAAACTGAACGCTGAGCGCGAAAATAGCCGCTATCTCAAGGGTGTTCATTTTCCTGAAACTCTGCAGGTCGTAGCTCATTTACGGAATCTTATTGACTGGTCGCAGATGATAGTTACCGCAGTACCTTCCCAAGCCTTGCGGGAGACGGTCTGTGGGTTCAGTGATCTTTCACTGAATGGAAAAATTCTGGTCAATGTTGCTAAGGGTATTGAGATCGGCACAGGGAAACGCATGTCGGAAGTGCTACTCGATGTGCTTTCTGGTCTTCAGGTTTCTCAGGTTGCAGCTTTGTACGGTCCAAGCCATGCCGAAGAGGTATCAAAAGAGCAACCTACAACTGTCGTTGCCTCCTCTACATCACTGCAGACTGCAAAAAAAGTTCAGAATGTTTTTCATACCAATATGTTTCGCGTGTATGTAAATACTGATATCATTGGTGTTGAAATAGCTGGTTCCGTCAAGAACATCATTGCCATTGCTGCAGGGATCTCTGATGGTATAGGATTTGGGGATAATGCTAAAGCAGCTATAATTACCCGAGGACTTGCTGAAATATCAAGGCTTTGTATAAGGCTTGGCGGGGATCCTGTGACCATTTCCGGCCTCTCGGGTATTGGCGACCTTGTTGTTACCTGTTTAAGCCGACACAGTAGAAACCGTTATGTTGGAGAAGAGATTGGCCGAGGCCGCTCACTTGATGAGGTCATCAGCCAGATGAATATGGTAGCTGAGGGTGTTCTGAGCTCTAAAGCAGTTTTTGAACTTAGTCGCGCAGTCGGAGTTGAAATGCCAATTACACAAACAGTCTATGAGATGCTGTTTGAAGGAAAACCAGTTCAGCAGGCGATTTTAGATCTGATGACTCGGGACCCCAAGCAGGAGCGGGACTAATCCGCTGAATGATGTTTTTTGGGAAATTCGTACCAGACGAGTTGACCGGTATCAGAAGCTGCATCATTCCAAGATTTTACCTTCATATCAATCCGGACGACACCACAGGTTACCATGTTTTCCAGGTGGTTTCCGGCAAGTAGGTTTGAAAATTGTGTTATTGTCGGGTTGTGTCCGAAGAGCATAGCTGTTTCAAAGCAGTTGTCAATTTCATGAACGATTTTCAGGAGCTGCCTGGTTCCTCCCTCGTATATTTCAATCCGCTTCTGGATCTGTTCCTTCTGGTATCCGAGAATTTCACAAAAGAGCTCTGCTGTTGTCAGCGCCCTGTTGGCAGGGCTAGAAATAATCAGTTCAGGAACTACTTTCTTTTTTTTAAGCAGGGACGCCATTAACGGTGCGGATTTCATTCCCCGATCATTCAGGGCTCTATCGAAATCAGTTGTATGTGCATTTCCCCAGTCTGATTTAGCGTGACGGACAAGGTAGATGGTTTTCATCAGTTTATAAAGAGATAACGGTTTTTGAGTTCCATGATTCTGTGATATGACTGGTCGATGCGCTCAGGTGTAATAATTTTTTTTTGAACCAGAGAATGAATTATTTCTGTCGCCTTTGAGGCAATAGTAGGGTCGTATGAAGTATTATTACCAAAAATCAGTACATCTACACCAGCCTCAATCGCAAGGCGGATCGCATTCTCAAGGCCGTAATGATCAGCAATTGCTTTCATCTGCATGTCATCGCTTAGAATGACCCCCTTAAAGCCGAGTTTGAGTCGCAAGAAATCGTAGAGTGTTGCTTTTGAGAGTGTTGCCGGGTAAAGTGGGTCCAGTTTTCCATTGAATACATGAGCAGTCATAATCGCATCGAGGTACCCAGCACCAATAATAGTGCGATAAGGTTCCAGCTCCTTTGGAGACCAGCTTCCGGTTATGTCGGTAAAATCACGATGTGTATCAGTAGTCGAACTGCCATGCCCCGGGAAATGCTTCAGTGTGGAAATAATGTTTTCGTCATGATATGCACTTATGATCAGTTTAAGATTGCTGATTACTTTTTCGGGATCGGATGAAAAACTTCTTCCCAACTTGCCGATAACCGGATTGTCAGGATTGGTATTCAGATCGGCGACCGGCGCAAGATTCATATTGATATGCATGGCTTTCAGCGTTCGGGCGGTCTGTGACGCAGCCGCTGTTGTGCTGTCGGGATTGCTGAGTCTGCCAAGATATTCAGCGGAAACACTGGGAGGGAATCCTCTGGCTGGTTTGAGTCGGTTAACCTTACCTCCTTCCTGGTCTATAGCGATCAACAGTGGAATCTTGGATAGTCCCTGCAACTCAAGTGTCAAGCTGGAAAGCTGCTGCGGGCTTGTGATGTTCCTTAAAGAGTTGTGGGTAGGGACATCGTAATCAAACAGCACTATTCCGCCTATCCGACGCTCTTTTATATCGGCAGCAATTTCCGGAGCATTGCCAACGCTGATACCTCTGAAGCCGATCATCAACATCTGGCCTATTTTAATCGAGAGGCTGTCCGGTTTTGTAACAGCAAAGGCAGGTACGGAAAACAGGTTTAAAAGAAGCAATGCCACTGCAGTCAATAATTTTTTTTTCATGGCCAGAGAGAGAATTTGCTGCAAGGGCTGCTGGTTATTTCAATATAGGTACAGGTTCTGCTGTGACATATTCAGCAGAACCTGCAGTGAACAAGAATGCCAAGGAAAACATTATGATGAAGCCTTTTCTACAGTGAGTTCATCTCCTGACATATCAATTGCAATAGATTCACCTTCTTTGATTTTTCCTGAAAGAATAAGTTCGGAAATTTTGTTTGTGATTTTACGCTGCATTACCCTTTTCAGCGGTCTGGCTCCAAATGCGGGATCAAAACCAGCGTTGGACAGCCATGATATAGCAGACTCAGAAATTGTAAGGCTGATTCGCTGGCGCATTGCTGTCTCTTTGATATGGTCGAACTGAATTAATACAATTTTTTCAAGATCTTCCCTTGTAAGTGGCGTAAAGAGGATAACTTCGTCTATCCGGTTAAGAAACTCAGGTTTTACCCTCTGTTTCAGGAGTTGGAAAAGCTTTTCCTGCAGCCCTGAGAGTACCGTCTCTCGATTCATCCCATCCATTTTGTCCATTTCAGACTGTATAAGCTGAGCTCCGATGTTGCTGGTCATGATAATGATGGTGTTCTTGAAATTCACCGTACGGCCTTTACTGTCAGTTAGCCGTCCATCATCAAGTATCTGCAGGAGAATGTTGAATACGTCCGGGTGAGCTTTTTCGATCTCATCAAGTAATACAACTGAAAATGGTTTGCGCCTTACTGCTTCAGTCAACTGTCCACCCTCTTCATAACCCACATAGCCCGGAGGAGCTCCTACAAGGCGACTGACATTATGGGATTCCATGTATTCGCTCATGTCAATACGTATCATGGCATCTTCGTCATCAAAAAGGTAGTCAGCGAGTGTTCGGGCCAGTTCGGTTTTTCCCACACCGGTGGGGCCTAGAAAAATAAAAGAACCTATCGGGCGTTTTTCATCACCCATTCCGGCCCGTGAGCGCTTGACGGCTTCACTGACTGCATTTACCGCGTCGTCTTGCCCGATTACCCTTTTGTGCAACTCCTCTTCGATCATGAGGAGCTTCTGGCGTTCTGACTGCAGCATTTTACTGAGGGGTATGCCCGTCCATTTTGAGACGATATCGGCAATATCCTCGGCATCAATCTCTTCTTTCATGATTAAATTGCCCGAAGCTTTTTTCTCCTCGATTTTCAAGCGGTTTTCTTCAAGCTCACGTTCAATTGTCACCGTTTTTCCATAGCGTATTTCAGCAACTTTGCCGTAGTCACCCTGGCGTTCAAACTCCTCAGCTTGAACCCTAAGTTGTTCAATCTGCGATTTAAGGTTGCGTGAAGATTGAATCAACTCCTTTTCGCTATCCCACTTAGCTTTGATTACGGTCTGTTCCTCAATGAGATTTGCCAGCTGTTTTTCTATCTCATCTAACCGATGTTTTGTGTCAGCGGTACTCATACTTTTTTCACTTTTGATTACGGACTGTGAATAAGAATTTTTGTTGTAAATTTAAAGCTTATAAGCTTAAAAGTCATCACATGCTACTACTTTAAACCATAAAAGAATAACGGATAACAACGTGCAAAAGTTCTCGATTGGTTCACTATCAGTTCCTGACGACAACAGGCCTCTTTTCATCGCTGGCCCTTGCGTTATTGAAAGCCGGGCTATGGCGATGGAGACGGCAGAAGAGTTGCAGCGCATAAGCCAGGCTGAAGGGGTTAGTTTTATTTTCAAAGGTTCCTACCGCAAAGCCAACCGTTCTTCAGGTTCCTCATTTACCGGTATTGGGGATGTTGAGGCTCTTGAAGTTCTTGCTGAGATTCGTGAGAAATTTGGTATGTCGGTGATTACCGATGTGCATGAAACAAAGGATGTTACTCTTGCAGCCCGTTATGTTGATGTGCTGCAGATACCCGCATTCCTGTGTCGTCAAACTGAGCTTCTTGTTGCCGCAGGAGAGAGTGGCCTTGTTGTTAACATCAAGAAAGGTCAGTTTATGGCACCTGAAGATATGGTGCTTGCTGCCGATAAAGTTGCAAAAACGGGCAATACGCGAGTTATGCTGACCGAAAGGGGATCTAGCTTTGGCTATCATAATCTTGTTGTTGATTTCAGGGGTGTTGTTAAAATGGCAGAATCTGGATATCCTGTGCTCTATGATGCTACGCATAGTCTCCAGCTTCCTAGTGCAGGCAAGGGAATTTCAGGCGGTGAGCGCCAATATGTGATGCCCCTTGCCCGTGCAGCTTTAGCGGTCGGTGTGAATGGTCTGTTTTTTGAGATCCATCCCGATCCATCAAAAGCCCTTTCGGATGCGGCTACACAGGTAGCTTTAGCTGATTTCAAGGCAATTGTCAAACAACTGCTGCATCTTTACAGGTGTGTGCAGTCTCTTCATTCACTATAAAATCAATACTCTTTTGGCCGGTTTTCAATATTTTGGAATGCAGCCTTCGCAGGCCGATCCATCTTCAAGGATAGAAGACGCGCTTAAGGCCGTCCGGGCACTTATTTTTCCGGTTGATGGTGTGCTGAACGGCGGCAGGATTACGTTTGACAGCAGAGGGGGTGAACTTTGTTCACTTTCTGTCAGGGATGCTGTTGCTATACGGGAGGCTCTGAAACAGGGATTGCATATCGCTGTTGTTTCGGATAGGGATGCAGAAGGTTACCGTCCGTTGCTGGAAGGGCTTGGTGTGCAGGACCTCTACCTTAGTTCGGGCAACCTGCTTGATGCCTTTAAGGCTTTTCTGGAGCTCCATGAGCTTTCGGACGACGAGTGTGCCTATATTGGTGATGATATAGGTGATATAGAGGTGCTTTCAAAAGCAGGCTTTCCAGTAACACCTATTGATGGGGCCGATTACCTCAGAAACCGTGTCGGTTATATTGCAGGGTATGAAGGCGGAAAAGGATGTGTGAGAGAGATTGTCGAAATGATTCTTATTCATCAGGGGAAATGGCCATACATAGAGTGTCCTGACGAAGCGGAGTAACGCGTTATTTCACTGATTATTACTTAGTTGGTCCCCGTTTATCCAGCTTCAGGAATAAAAGTTGTGTTAAGGACAGGGTTCAGGAGCTCTGCTGTTTCTGAAAGTGACAGCATTCCGACAATATTTGTGCCGTGGTTTGGTTCAATATGTACATCTCCCCTATACTCTTTTCCGGTTTCAAGTGACTTTTCAAGCGCTGTTATTTTACCTTGAAGGCTGTATGCTGCTGATTGCGGCGTTGAACAGGATACAGGGGGATTGCGTTCGCCATGCAGAAAATAGCCTTCGGGAAGCAAGTCGATTTGCGGATAATCATGCCAGTGAGTTATGGATGCCCCGAACCGGGCAAGATGGTAAGGGAAGCTTGTTTTCGGCCTTAATGTCATGAGGATACTCGCTATTAGAGCATTACCCAGTGCGTGCGCAAGAATAGTCAGGGTATCAAATGATGGTTTGGCAATATCGTCCGATGAAAATCCTTCAGGTGTCTTCAGGTAGGCTCGGCAACCATCCGGATTCTGAATAAGCCCGATTTCCACAAGATCTTTTTTTGGATCAAGATGATTTTTTCTGCATCCCGATCTGGTTGTAATGACGCTGACTTGTGGTACGTGAACGAGAAATGTGCACTCCAGGACACGGATTTGCACCATACTCTTTATTTGGCTGTTGTTGTCCGTCATGAGGTCAGTGCTTCCGCAAATGAAAGCGGGTTGCATTGCAACCGGAAGCTGACGGGCAAAAAAACCGTAGCTCATGCCGCTGCGCTGGTCGAGATAACGGGCAACAATCCGTTTATAAAAGTCGCTGCGGTATTCAAGCCCAGCTGTTGAGGTATGCGTTAAAAGACAGGAGTTGCTGCTCCACAGGTTGCTGCACTGCAGAAAATCGTCGGCAACAGCTTCAAACTCCTCTGTACTGGTCTGCAACCTTCCGTGTTTTATATCAAGGTCTTCGGGCCTTGGCGGGACAACCTGTGCTGTGAGTTTTGGTACCAATATGGAACGAACATCCTCCCTGGAGGGATATGGCGTGTTGAAGGATACCACGCCACCATTCATGGTGCATATGGTCCATCCTCGATCGGTTACAAATATAAGAATATGAACCATGTCGCGGGCTAATCTGCTGACAATAGCGTCAAGGCGCTGCTGGGGAAGGGCATCGGGGGTGAGCGGTGCGGGTTCGTCGTAAATGCCTACGATGATATTATTGTAGAGCGTTGCAACCCGATTGATGGCGAGCAGATTGTCGGGAAAATAACCTGGAGCGAAGATGACTGTACCGGGAGCAAATCGTCCGTCACTTCCAGATGCCTTTTCTGCTGAAAGAACAGTTATGTCCAACGACTGCAGGGTGGTTATGAGAGCATGGCAAAACTTTTCGAGACGGATTGTGAGGATCGGTGCTGGATAGATAACCGGTTTGAGCCTTTTGCACATCTCGTCGATGCTTAGAGGAGTATCCAGAGGAATACCAAGCAGCTTGTGGAGTGAGCCGGAAGAGATACTGTTACTCATGAAGAAGTTAAGCCGGATTTGTTCGGAAAGATTCTTGGTCGGTTACTGACCAAAATTATGCTCGCGGCCCCAGAGCAGTTTTGTACGGAGGATTTCACAGTAATTTCTGCTTTCATTGGCGACAAGATTGATAAGCTCGGCAGATTTTTTTACCGTGACGAGCTCCTGAGGGTCGAGAAATTTTCTGAAATGACCGTCGCAGTTAAGAGGAAACTGCCCATCAGGGGAATCGACATATACCTCGATAGTCTTGTCGTCGCTGATAACTATAGGTCGGACGGTTAGCATGTGCGGACATATCGGGGTTATAACGAAAACGCTTGATTTCGGAGCTATGATAGGGCCTCCGGCAGACATGGAGTAGGCTGTCGATCCAGTGGATGTGGCAATAATGATGCCATCAGCACGGTATGAACTGAGCAGTTCGCCATCCAGCTTTATGACAAATGTTGGTATACGTGGATATGTTCCTTTTTCAATAACTACGTCATTCAATGCTTTGAAGTGCCGAATCTTGTGGTTAATAAAAACTGATGCTTCAAGCTGCAAACGATTATGAATGGAGGATTCTCCGTTCAGTACATGTTCAATAATCCCTAGCATTTCAGCCTGGGTAAACTCTGTTAAAAAGCCGAGGTATCCTACATTGATGCCAATAATAGGCTTTGTTTCAGCGTAATGTGATGTAAAGAGCAGCGTTCCGTCGCCACCAAGCGATATAAATGCATCACATTGCCTACTGAGTTCTTCAATCGGCAGAGATTTTTCTATCTGCAGCTTTTCTGCGGATTGGGTTTCAAACACATATTCTATGTTCCTCTCATTAAACCATAAAACAAGCTTGCGGGCAAGATCCAGCGCTTTTTCCCTTGAAATATTGACAACTATCGCAAATTTCATTGCAGGTCCATCTCTTTAAGGGTTTGATAAAGACGATTGGCATCATTGAAACGAGATTCAAGCTGATTAAAGTCATGGTGCCGTATCTCACTTGACAGTAAAGTAAGTTCTGTTGAGAAGCGCTCGAGTTCTTCAGCGATGTTATCGCTGTTTGTTGAGATGATATCCCGCCATACCTGCCATGAACTTCCTGCAAGCCGAGCAAAGGTTGCAAATCCTGGCCCGGATTTACTGATCGAATCTCCACAGTAGGCGACCAGAAGTGTTGAAAGCAGTTGGGGCAGATGACTTATTTTTGCTATGATGCGGTCATGTTCATCAGGGGTCATACAGAGTGTTGTGCATCCTGCAGAGTGAAGCAGTTCGATAAGAAATGTTCCTTTTTTATCGGCAAGAAGACTTTTGTTGTCGCAAAGGATAACACGCCTTCCCTGAAGCAGTTCTTCATGGCTTTCACGATAACCTTGCTGCTCTTTGCCAGCCATCGGATGCATACCGATAAAAGGCAGGCCAAGTTCCTTTGCTTTTCGTGCGATAAGGGATTTCGTGCTGGATACATCGCTTACAAGTGTTGATGGAGGTGCAAGCTGCTTTATTTCGGCGAGTAAAGCAATATTGACCTCAACAGGAGCTGAGAGGATAATCAGGTCAGCGCTATACAGCTTTTTTTTGTCTTCAATAAACAGGTCAAGACCAAACTCTATGATACGCTTGCGGTCGCTGTCGGTAAAATGAGGATCAAATCCCTGAAACAGAATATCGCTTTCTATGGCAAGCGGCGAGCACTTTATTGCTCTCAACAGTGACATTCCAATCAATCCGAGACCAATAAAAGAAATGCTTTTGATAGGTGGATGCTTAGTCATGCAGTTCAACTTTGCTTATTGGCTCTGCTTCCAGGGGCATCGATAGTCACACCTTCTTTGCAGAGTGGGCATTCTTCTGGAGTGTAGCTTACTACTTCCATTGAAAGCACTGAAAAATGATCATCTGCAAGCTTGACGCGGCCATTACTACGATCAACAACCGAGCCAACACCGACAAGAGTGGCACCAGAAAGCTTGATGAGTTCAATTACTTCGGCAACGGACCCTCCGGTGGTTATGACATCCTCGATTACAAGTACCCGTTCTTTGGGTTCAAGGCTGAATCCTCGGCGTATCATCATGACTCCGTCCTTGCGTTCTGCAAAAATGGTTTTTACTCCGAGTTGTCGCCCTACTTCAGTTCCTACAACTATTCCGCCAATAGCCGGGGATATAACGGTTTCGACATTTTTATCGGTAAAATGATCGGCAATGTGTTTACAGATCGTGGTTAGGTGTTCCGGATACTGCAATACTTTTGCGCATTGAAAGTAGGTGTTGCTGTGTCGTCCAGATGTCAGCTTGAAATGACCCTCGAGCAGAGCTCCGGTTGTTTTAAAAACGTCAAGCATTGCTGAAGTACTCATGAAAAATATTAGCTGAAAACGTTGAGCGAGGTCGTGACTATGAATGAACGTAAAGATAAAGAAGCGGTGCCGAAAAGCTAAATGAAAAAGTCTTATCGTCGATTGGGCCTAATGAATGAATGTGTTTATTTCTTCTGATCATGGTTTTCCAGATAATCGCTGAGGATTACGCATGCCGCAGCACTGTCGAGACGTCCTTTTTGCTTCCGCTTTTTTCGTGAGGTTCCCGAAGCAATGAGAATATGCTGTGCATCCCTGGATGAATGATGTTCATTTATGGTTTCAATTGTTGTCATTGGGAACGCATTGCAAAGTTCTTCAATAAAACGATCAAGCACTTCTGTCATGGTGTTTTTTTTGCCAGTATCGCTGAGCGGGTACCCGACGATGATTTTTTCAACTTCATCGCGTTCAAGCATTACTCCGAGCGTTTTGAACAAGCCTGTACGGTCAAAGGTGCCGATCGGTTGAGCGAAGAGCCTGAGAGGATCACTTTCGGCCAGTCCGATTCTTTTTGTTCCGTAGTCGATGGCGAGTACTCTTTTTTTAAGAGTTAAGCTAATAACAGTCCCCTTGTTGAATGAATTAAAAGTTTGTGACCATTTCTGATGTGAACAGGCTTTGGGCATGATGGAAGTCATGCAATACAATACATACAATTAAATTAAAGCCGATTTATGACAAATTCAAGGGGTTCTTTTTTTTGGGGGGGAGCAATATCGAAGCATTGTAAAACCTTTTTTCGCTTATTGGTGTTGCTCTTTATACTGTTTTTTTAATCTGGATAATTTAACAAAGGAGGGGAACATGGGAGCATGGTCGTTGTTGCTGATGACGAGTCTGATGCTTGCCGGCTGTTCGGTATTGGGAAAGCGGACGGCAAATGAACCTCAATACAAGGTACTTGCTGAAGATGGTGATATTCAAATCAGGCAATATGGGGAGTTAATTGTTGCTGAAACAGTTGTCGAAGGCACATACGGCCAAACAAGCGGGACGGCCTTCAGTCGACTTGCTGGCTATATATTCGGAAAGAATCGGGCAAAACAGAAAATAGCTATGACAGCTCCAGTGTTGCAGGAGAGTGTGAGCGAAAAAATAGCTATGACAGCTCCAGTGATTCAGGAAAAAAAAGGCAGTGCATGGGTTATGGCGTTTGTAATGCCTGAAGGGTATACGCTTGAAACAGTTCCAATTCCGCTTGATCCGGCAGTGAAACTTCGTCAAGTTCAGGGAAAAAAGATAGGAGTGATCCGTTATTCGGGGTTGCATTCCGAAAACAATCTTCGGAATTATGCCGAGAAACTGACGATGTGGCTTGAGAAGAAAGGGTACAGGATAGTTTCCGGGCCACGTGCGGCAAGCTATGACCCGCCTTGGACCATTCCGTTTTTACGCCGTAACGAGGTTCATATTGATATTGAGTAAGTGTGGGTGGGTCAGCCTGACAGATAAAGCGTTACGGAGCTGGTTTTTTCATGCCCTTATTATTACATTTTAAAAAGGTATGGCTCACTTAATAAAACTCACGGTATGAAGCCTCATTATTATTTTATTGGAGCATCGTTTTCGATACTGTTTTCCATTTATGTCTTTATTTTTGGTACAGGGGTTAACCACGAGCTTATTGCGATTTTTATCGGGTTATGGGCACCTACAATAATTTGTATCGGCATTTTTAATACTTTGCTTGGTATTCTCGATGAGATGTGTTGCGCACACAAGCGTATAGAAGAAGGCCAGTCAGGTGGTCATGGTCATTAGCTCTAAATTCACTGAGGTATTGCATCCCGGGAGGCTCGGGTTATGAAACATGCAGGTGAGTTTATGCTTGTTGGTGCAGGGGGGCTGCTAGGTTCCGTGGCACGTTATTCGGCTACGTTGATTTTCTTACCGTATGCGCCAGGGTTTCCTTTTTCAACATTTGCAGTTAATATTATCGGTAGTTTTCTGATTGGTTTTCTCGGCGAGCTGGCGGTTGCGAGTACACTAGTTTCCCCTGAAGCAAGACTTTTTTTTGTGACGGGTTTTTGTGGGGGGTTTACAACTTTTTCCGCTTATATGTTTGAGTCTACTGCGCTCATGAAAGATGGTCAGATTTTCTATGCCAGCATTTACCTTGTTGGCAGTATTGCAGGGGGCCTGATTGCTCTCTATTCAGGATCGTTTTTTGCAAAACTTTGGACATAAGGGGAATTATGGAATTAAAAAATTTAGAACTGCTGCGGATTTTTGTTGGTGAACATGTCCGCTTCGGTCATCGACCTCTCTATGAGGAAATTGTTCGTGAAGCCCGGCAGCTTGGTATGGCGGGTGCAACCGTAGTGAAAGGGGTACTTTCCTACGGTCATGACATGCATATCAATACGGCTAAAGTTATGGAGTTTGGCCTTAACCTTCCTATGATTGTTGAACTTGTCGATTCGAAAGAGAATATTGATGGATTTCTGCCAATGCTTGAGCAAATGGTTAGGGATTCGGCAGAACGGGTTATGATCACAAGGGAAAATGTACGATCGGGGATCATTGAATAACATTTTTGCTGAAATTGAAGCAAAAAAAAGGGAAGCCACACAGCTTCCCTTTTCAGCTCAGTTATCCAAGGATTACTTGCCAGAGGCAACAAGCGCGTT
>JAPLFE010000066.1 GCA_026390855.1 Chlorobiales bacterium
CAGTTCTACCGAACGCGCGGCATTGCTTGATGCTGCAAAGTTGCAGGGGAAAAGTGAACAGACCTACTGGGAAAATGTGTATAAAAAAACTGCAGTCATTGCTCCAATGGATGGCCAGGTCATTGTGCGCAGTGTTGACCCCGGCCAGACGGTGACAACGAGTGATTCACTTTTTGTTCTCTCTGATCGACTTATTGTAAAAGCTTTCGTGGATGAAACTGATATTGGGCGGGTAAAAATCGGGCAAAAGGCTGTGATCGGTCTTGATGCTTACCCTGAAATTCGGGTGAACGGAATTGTTGAGCATATTTATTATGAGTCCCATCTGCAGAATAACGTGAACATTTACAATGTTGATGTTATTCCTGACCGCATCCCTGATGTTTTCCGCTCAGGAATGAGTGCTAATATCAAAATTATTGTACGGGAAAAGAATGATGCGTTGCTGTTACCGACAGCTGCCGTTCTCACCAAAAACGGGAAAAGTGTTGTGCTTCAAAAAAATGGTACTACCCAGCAGGCCTTGCGTTATAGCCCTGTGAAAATCGGACTTCAGGACGAAAGTAATATTGAGATACTTGACGGCCTTGCGGATAGCTCTGTTGTCTTGCTTCCCGATACCTCTTTTGTGTTGCCAAAAAATAACACAGGATCAAACCCCTTCACCCCTCAACGGAGCAGAACGAGAAAATGAAATCAATGCTTGAGCTAGTCGATGTTCATCGGACCTACATGATCGGTGAAAGCACTGTTCAGGCGTTGCGTGGTGTTTCCGTAACGATAGAACAGGGTGAGTTTGTGGCAATCATGGGTGCCTCGGGGTCTGGCAAATCCTCACTGCTTCAGATTCTCGGTCTTCTTGACAACCCCGACAAGGGTGAGTACCTGATTTTTGGCAATAATGTCAACACCCTTTCTGAGGATGAACAGGCTGGAGTGCGCAATAATGTTGCTGGCTTTGTGTTTCAGCAGTTTCATCTGCTTAAGCGGATGAATATCGTTGATAATGTTCGGCTTCCGTATATCTATAGTGGACTAAAAGGCAATTTTCGACAGGAGGCTATAAAACGCCTTACCCTTGTTGGACTTGAAAAAAGAATTGATCATACGCCCAATCAGCTTTCAGGAGGTGAACAGCAGCGTGTAGCTATTGCAAGAGCGCTGGTTCGTGATCCGTTGATTATTTTTGCTGATGAGCCGACTGGGAACCTTGATACGAAAAATTCGGCGGAGATTATGAAGATCCTTAAAGGACTTCATGAAGAGGGTAAAACAATCATCATGGTCACGCATGAAAATGATATTGCCGCGTATGCCGGACGTGTCATTACCATGAGGGATGGTGTTATTGTTGCTGATGAGCGAAAACCGGAAACTAAGACCTCTGTAGATTGTGCAGGTAAGATCGGTTTTGACATTCATGGTGCAGGAAAAGCTTCATTATGGCAGGATGGTCGGGTTATGGGATTTATCGCCCAGGCTTTTCAGTCAATTCTTGCCAACAAGATGCGCTCATTTCTCTCCGTGCTTGGTATCCTTGTCGGAGTTGCATCCGTAATTGCCATGATGGCTCTTGGTGAGGGAGCAAAAGTGGCCATGCAGGAACAACTGAAATCCATGGGTTCAAATATGCTCTCGATCAGGGCTGGATCGGCTAAAATCCGGGGTGCGGCCCAGGGGGCGGGTGCTGTTGCCCGCTTCACATTCCCTGATGTGGAGGAGATTAGTTCACTCCATACGCTGGTTAAAAATGCGAGTGGGGTAGTGAACGGGGCCGGGCGCATCGTGTACGGAAATAAAAACTGGAGTTCGAGCCTTACTGGGGTGGGTTTTGATTATGGGACGATGCGTGCAGTGGTTCCTTCAATCGGGAGGTGGTTTACTCGTGAAGAGATTCAAACGAGGGGAAAGGTTGCTATTATTGGTGTAACAGTTGTCAAGGAGCTTTTCGGAAGCAGTAATCCGCTAGGCAAAACCATTAAAATCAACAGAATTAATTTTACAGTTATCGGCATTGCTCCGGCAAAAGGGTTTTCAGGGCCTCAGGATGAAGATGATATCGTAATTATTCCTGTCACGACAGCTATGTACCGTGTTCTTGGTAAGACTTATTTAAGCGGTATTTTTGTTGAAGCTAATTCGCCTACGTTGATTGAAAAAGCTAAAACCGATATCAGTACGCTTATCCGCAAGCGACACCGGTTGAAGGAAGATGACGACTCCTTCAATATCAGGGATATGACCGAAATTCAAAAGATGCTCAGCAGCACCACGCAGACTGCTTGTTTCGGTGACCGAACGGACCAGGGAAATTGGTCTCCGGAAGGCTATTGGTGCAAGAAAAAACGATATCATGCTTCAGTTCCTTGTCGAGTCGGTAGGTATGACTATCAGTGGTGGTTTTATTGGCATTATTTTAGGTATTGGCATCTCTCTTATTCTCTCATATTTTGCCGGTTGGGCGGTGAAGACCTCTTTGATATCGGTTGTTCTCGCAACAACCTTTTCAGCTCTTACTGGTATTTTTTTTGGTCTTTGGCCTGCCCGAAAAGCTGCAAGCCTCAAACCGGTAGAAGCTCTTCGCTACGAGTAGAAAGAAAAAAGAAAAAAAAGTTTTTTTAAACGCAAGATTCTGATAGAAACCTCGTCATACTTTATGAACAGATATTTAAGGTTATGGATGATATTATGATTCTATGTTCGAAGAGGTAACAACAATGAGTCGGGCTTGTGTGTATGATGACTAGTGATGATTCGGAATAGTAAACATTACTGATGATTGGTAGGTCAAGACTTGACATGTTGTTGTTTTGGACAGCGGAGAAGAACTTATTTCTTTTTCGCTGTTCTTTTTTTACATTGATATTACATCGCTGAAATATCAGAAGGAAGATTCATTACTCGAATGCCTACTTCCTGTCTTGTGATAGTGGAGTGACCGTTCTGGAGCGGTAGTTGAAGACAAGCAGGCCGCCAATTACAATTAGACACCCGCACCATTGTACAACAGAGAGCTGCTCTCCAAGAAATACCCTCGCTGTAAGCAGACCGGTTATTGGAACTAACAGAGATAGTGGTGCTACAATTCCTGCAGGATAGCGTGTGAGAAGCTTGCTCCAAGCACCGAAACCGAAGAGTGTTGCCGCTAAGGCAAGGTAGAGGATGGCGACCAATGATATCCAGTTCAGCGAGACAATTGTTTGCATTATGTCGCTTGGGGTACTCCAGAAGAGTGCCATCAGAAAGAGAGGTACCGGCGGTATGAGGCTTGACCAGACGACCATGCTCAGCATGTCGAGCTGTTCAGCTTTGGATGCTGCAGCTTTGCGTATCACAATGTTTGATATGCCCCAATTAGCAGCAGCGGCCAGCGTAAAAAGGAAGGCAGGAAGAGGAATAGGTGATCTCCCCCCGCTTCCCGCTGCAAAACCGAGGAGGCCTAGACCTATTCCTGATATACCGAGGCCGAAGAACTGCGAAACTGAGATGGATTCATGCAGAAGTAGTGCTGCTAATGCAATTGTGAAGAAGGCCTGTGATTGCACTACGACTGAGGCAATACCAGCTGGCATTCCGATTGCAATGGCATAGAATAGACATCCGAACTGACCGACACACCGACTGTGAATCCGTAGAATATGATGTATCGCAAGGCTACTGCTGGTCGGGGTACGAAAGCGATAGCTGGTATGGCAGCAAGAGTAAAACGCAGTGCTGCAAGCAGCATAGGAGAAACTCCCCCGAGCGCCAGTTTGATTGCGGTGAAGCTGGCTCCCCAGATGGTAACTACCGCCAGACAGAGCATAAGATTTTTGCGATTCATTAAGCTGTTCTTGTTTTCCCATTATCAGACAGGGATATAATGTCTGGTGAGGGTATAAACATTATGTAGAATTATTTCTCCCCTGCCATTCAGTCACTGTCTCTATGAATCTATGAAAAAGAAGATAGTGAATGATTCATGTTGTCAAACTCATTTATAGAGGCCAGTATAAGTCCGCAAGTTGTTTTTTTAAAAATTTTTACGGATTAAGCTTCGAGTACAAGAAGCCTTGTTTTGAAATTGTCACTCATGCATTCCTTGGTGAAAGGTGAATACTCGGGAGGGGAAATATTTCCAACAGAGCTTGATATGAGAATGGTATGATAGAATTTGAATACAACAGCATTTTATAATGTGACATAAATAATGAATATTATCCGGATAAAATTATGTGTTTTAGTCATTATAATTGGATTGAGAGATGAACAGAAACGATATAAGGCATTGTACTGCTTTTGACGGTAATCGATGTATTGCTTCGGGTGAATTGGCAGAGGTTGCAAAAAAGGTTAAGGAGATGATTGATCAAGGAGAGGCGGGTTCAGTTCTAATCTTTGATGATATCAACAGTGAACTTATTGAGATTGATTTTCGTGGAACACTTGAAGAGGTTCTGCAGAAAATTAGGAATCCTGCAAGGATAGTTGAGTCGAGTGATATACTTATAAACAAAGAGTTCGCTATACAACGGGGGCCAGGTCGTCCAAAGCTAGGGGTTGTTCCCAGAGAAGTGACCTTACTGCCCCGGCATTGGGATTGGCTTAATAGTCAACCCGGGGGAGCTTCTGTTGCTCTTCGTAAGCTTGTTGAAGAGGCGAGACGTATGCACAGTGACAGGGATAAGATGCGTTTTTCACAAGAGGTGGTGTACAGGTTTATGCATGCTATGGCAGGCGATCTCGCAGGATTTGAGGAAGTCACGAGAGCTTTGTTTGCAGGAAATCGTGAAAAGTTTAATGAGATTGTTGCTTTATGGCCTGTTGATATTCGTAATTATGTCTATAAACTTTCAAACAAAGCATTCTGTCAAATATGATTTGAAGATCAATTGTACTCGCGCTCAGTGAATTTTTTTTGCAGTGTATAGTGCATGACATAAGGAAGATTTATTAAATGAGTTGAATCTTGTAACCTATCTTTTAAATAGGAGTTGATTGGGCACAATATTTTTTTACTTTATATGTACGACGCCCAAAGAATTTTTTAACCCCCAAATGTTCAAGGAGTCATTTATGTCACAGGAGCAAGCAAAAATTTTCCTTGAGAAGATGAAAAGCGATGATGCGTTTAGAGAAGCGGTAATAAGGATTGAGGATGTAGATACAAAGATAGAATATATCAACCGCAATGGATTTAGCTTTACATCGGATGAACTGGAAGTTGCTACATTTTCGATGATTGATTGAGAGCGTAACCTATTTTTTGATCTGCGTAAGGTAAGCGTTTATAAATAAATGTTGAAATTGATTTCGCCTCAATAGAATATTGCTTCGTGAAAAGGAAAAAGGCCACATCATACTTTGACTTTTGAAGCCACTAACTTGTGGGAGGGCCCTTTTGTTAGGGGAGAATGAAAAACACCCCACAGGCAATCTGTGAGGTGTTTTTCACTGTAATATATTCCAACGATTAAGGTCAGGATGCAGCTAATGCTTCCTGGACTTTTTTTGCGGCATCACGCAGTCCGTTGGCCGAAATAAGATTTAATCCTGATTCATCTAACATTTTTTGTGCAATTGGCGCATTAGTTCCTTCGAGACGGACAATAACAGGAAGGTGAAGCCCAATTTTTTTTGCAGCTTCGATAATACCACCTGCTACGCGGTCGCAACGCACAATGCCTCCAAAAATATTGACGAGGATTGCTTTGACATTTTTATCGCTCAGAATAATCTTGAATCCTTCTTCAACGGTCTGAGGGTTTGCTGAACCACCAACATCAAGAAAGTTTGCTGGTTTTCCACCAGCGAGCTGGATCATGTCCATGGTTGCCATGGCCAGTCCTGCCCCGTTGACCATACAACCTGAATTGGACTGCGTTACGGAACTGTTCATCTTTAAGACCAAGGAAAAATGCGGCTTCTCTGGCTTGAAAACCTTGAATCCCATAGATTGGATCAATCTGGATTTTCAGGAGTCTTTCAGGTGTTTCTTCGGCTACCGTCTCAATTTCCATACCGCCTTCAGTTGAAACCATCAGGACATTTCGTGAGGTTGACCGATCGAGGGTAATGCCGACGTAAAACTCTTTTTCAATATTCATGCCCTCTTCGATAAGAAGACGTCTTACTTCTTTACCCTCAGGGCCGGTCTGGTGGGTGACCAATGTCAGGCCGATCAGTTCATGTGCGATATCAAATGCCTCCTCTGGCGATTTGGCGAGCTTTACTCCTCCGGCTTTTCCTCTTCCTCCGGCATGAATCTGGGCTTTTACAACGACCACTGGGCTACTTTGTTCAGCAAAAAGCTGTTCAGCAGCCTGTTTTGCTTCATCAGGCGAATATGCCACAATTCCTTTTGGTACGGCAACCCCGAATTTTCTCAGGATATCCTTGCCTTGATATTCATGAATGTTCATATTGTTGGGTATTGGGTTACTGACGACGGTTTGTTTGTATTAATGCCGGGAAAACAGGGATTGCGCAAAGAGCACAGTATAATGAAAATTACTCTTACGGTGAAACCTAAGACCGATAACTCAACAATATTTATATAATAATTATGATGGATTTTACGTATTACATGGAGTTGGCTTTCAGGGAGGCTATCAAGGCTTTTGAACGAAAGGAGGTTCCTGTAGGTGCGGTTGTTTGTGACAGTAATGGTCACGTTATTGGAAGAGGGTATAATCAGGTGGAGACACTTTGTGATGCCACAGCACATGCAGAAATGATTGCGCTGACTTCGGCCATGGCAACGATTGGCAGCAAGTATCTTGATGATTGTACTCTTGCAGTAACCTTGGAGCCTTGTCCAATGTGTGCGGGAGCTATCGTTAATGCAAAGGTTGGGAGAGTTATTTTTGGTGCCTATGATCCGAAAATGGGGGCATCCGGAACTGTAATGAATGTAACCGGTTGCAAGCAACTTAACCATCAGCCAGAGGTTTTTGGGGGGATTATGGAGAATAAGTGTCGGACTCTGCTTCAGGATTTTTTCAGGGAACTTCGTCTTAAATCTTAAAATGAATTTTACTGTACTGAGTGCAGAGAAGGAATGTTTTGAGGGAAGAGAGGTTGGTCTTGTGAGGGTTATTCTTCGGTTTTTTTTGTTGCAATGTTTTCTCGGATGATTTGTTTCAGCGAACTCGCAAGGTGGGAAACAATGTCTTGAGCCATTCCGCCTCCTGTTGCAGGTGTCTGGATAGTGTCGAGGCTTTCGATTCCGGCGTTTTTTACTGCTTTGCTGATGGTGACTGAAAGAATGGGGTTGCACTCCCTAACTATTTCTTTTAGCATGAATGATGCTTCAAATATGCTTTGTTGAATAATTTCTTTTTTTTCTTTTTCAGTTATTGCCTGGCAGTGGTGGGTTGCTATAATCCCTGCAAGACATGTGAGATATGCGTTGGTTGATCCGGCAAGAAAAAGATTAAGAAAAAATGGAGTCAACAAATTTCCCCCTGGAAGCAGTGACGAGAGTGTGTTACTGAAAGAGGATTGAATAATGGGCTTGATATGGGCTGGAAGGTCCTCTTTTTTAAAGTCGGAAAGTGGCAGGCAGGCATAGACGGAGCGAATAAGGGTGATGAACTCTCTCAGATGCTGATCGTGGTTGTGTATCGCGTAGATATTCCATATTACTTTGAAGTTATTCAATAGTGAGGTGGTTGTGCCATAGGATGTGTTTTGGGCAAATGCACCTACGAAAAAGTTTTTTGTGGCTATCTGCTTGGTATTGTTGAACGAGTCAACCTCGAGAAACTTGATGTTGGTGCGTACCCAGCGTTGGTCTTTCTGCGGTTTTGAACCTTCTGGATGCATCGGGTGAGCAGGCATTCTTCCAGCAAGATAGGCGATATAGTGCTCCATTTCTTTGGAGCTTTCATGTTCCGGTAGTACAGGGGTTTTCGGAACTGAAAAACACCGGATTGTTGTATAAATGGTGGCAAGTATAATCCCCGTGCTGAAAAGCAGGAAAAGCATTCCAGCATAGGGGTGTAATGACGAGAGTAGCTTTGCTGCCGTATTTAACTGGTTGACGATAAAGACGATCATCAAAAATATGGCTGCAAACAATGCAGTATAAAGAAATGAGCCTGCTTTTCTTTTCATATCGGCAGTTAGTTGTGACGGGATTTATCCGTCAGAAAAGAAGTTCTCTTTTGTAATAAGTAATTCTGGTTTTCTGCCGTAAAATTTTCTATGAAATAGTTTCTTCCTGTTTTGGTAACCTGATAGCGTGGTCACGACTGAATTGATAGTCAACAAAAATATCTTCGGCTGTTGGAAGTTGCCATTTGCCGTTTGAAAGGCGGTTTGTTGTTTCCTTAAGACGGTATGTAGTCTGGCCACATGTCCAGCAGTCGTAATTAGCCATACCGGTACAGAGACATGTTTTCTCCTTTATAACAAGAGGTTCTCCTGAGTTTCTTGCAGCAAGGGCCTGATAATACTCGTCGATATAGGTGCATTTACCGCCAGTTTCAAGCAGATAGCCAAGGCCCTCGCAGTTTGGTTTTATTGCGTAACGAAGGGTTGGTGAATCGGTGAGCATACGCATGGGATAACCTGTGGTTGAGGCCATATTGACGACAATATCTTCCTCACGGGCATTGATATAATGCTGCTTGACTTCTGAGGGTAGACCGGCTTCTTTGCTGATGGTAAATCGGGTTGCCACCTGCACGGCTGCGGCTCCTATTTGAAGATATTCAGCGGCATCGGTTCCGGTAAAAATTCCACCCGCAGGGATAACCGGAATGCTCAGTTCTTCTTTTTTCAGAAAAGCAAGTACTTCGGTGAAAATGGTTTTGAGATCGAAGGTATGCCAGTCTGCTGCTGCAAAGCCAAGGTGGCCGCCGGCAAGTGGCCCTTCGACAATAATATAATCCGGCAGGCGATCAAGACGTATTGCCCGTTTCAGAAAGATGGCAAGGGCCCTGACTGAGGATATGATAATGCCGATTTTAACATCGCGAAACCTTTTGTGTGCCTGGATAAGGTCAAGTGTGCGGAGGTTTAGACCTGCGGCAAGGGTCAAACCGTCAATACCTGCATCCATGGCTGCACTGAGCCGAACCTTCAGCGTTTCAATAGCGCTGTTCATGGTCAGTTTTTCCATGCAGTTCAGAAAAATCGCACCTTTTCCTGTTTTTTGGGAGACCGTATACTCAATATATTTTTTTTGTGCTTCAGCCAATTCTTCAAGGTCAAACAGTACGGCTGATTTGTCGGGGTTATTGCTGTACGCAGCGTACTTTTTTCGTTTTCGGCTTACAAAAGATGTTTTGAATATCCTGTCGCAGACATAACCAATCAAAGCATCGGAAATATGGCCTATTCCGCCGAGTTTTTCAGCCGCAAGAGCAAGTTCGGTTGTTGAGATATTAACTCCCATACCGCCGATAATGATGGGTACATATTCTTTTTTGCCTAATTGTAACCTGAAATTGTCTACGTTCATTGTCTTTTTTTATCAGTATAAGAGTATTTACAGATCAATCATTATAGCAGATTGACAGGTACCTGGAAATACAGTAGCCGGTATCCTTCGCCAAAAATTACTTAAGATATCATATTTCGATTTATAAATCTATAGAGATTTCTTAGAAAAAGCCTTGTGTTACAACTATCTGAATTATTCTGACGTGAACTTTAAAGGTATGAATGGATGAAGTTTGAGAAAGGGAGCGGAGAATATTAAATTGCAGGCCAACTAACGATGGAAGAGTTATTTCCGGAATTAAAAAAAACATCCAGAAAAGGAGGATTAGAATTATGATAAAACTGGTCTTGTTGAGGCATGGAGAAAGTCAGTGGAACCGTGAAAACCGCTTTACTGGATGGTATGATGTTGACCTGAGCGAGCAGGGAAGGAAAGAAGCTGCCAATGCGGGTAAACTGTTGCTTGAGGAAGGGTTTGTTTTCGATGTTGCCTACACTTCGGTACTCAAACGTGCTATAAGGACATTGTGGAGTGTTCTTGATGTAATGGATTTAATGTGGCTTCCTGTTTTCAAAAGTTGGAGACTTAATGAGAGGCATTATGGCGCCCTTCAGGGGCTTAATAAGTCGGAAACTTCGCAGAAGTATGGTGAAGAGCAGGTACTTGTATGGCGGAGAAGTTACGATACACCACCGCCAGCACTTGAGAAAAGTGATGAGCGCTATCCTGGTGCTGATCCGCGCTATGCTGACCTTTCTGATTCGGAAATACCGCTTAGTGAATGTCTTAAAGATACCGTGGACAGGTTTCTCCCTTTATGGCATGAAACGATAGCTCCTGAAATCCGTAAAGGTAAGAAGGTCATTATTGCTGCTCATGGAAACTCGTTACGTGCATTGGTTAAATATCTTGATAATATTTCTGAGGAAGATATTGTAGGTGTAAACATACCGACAGGTATTCCTTTGGTCTATGAACTTGATGATAACCTTAAAGCTATAAGAAGTTATTACCTTGGCGATCAGGAAGCCTTGCAGAAAGCTGTTAATGCTGTTGCGAGCCAGGGAAAAGCATAGTGCGGTAGCAGTTAAAGTGGCTTTAGGTTGTTTTGTTAAAAAACATTTATATTCTGCACTTTGAACTGTCGGTTGCCTTTTTTTTGAAACTGTTTGAAAAGTTGTGCCTGAAAATATGAACGTTACGTTAAATGCGGGGCTCTATGATCCTCAGTTTGAGCATGATGCCTGCGGTGTAGGGTTTGTTGCCCATATAAAAGGTGTCAAGTCCCACGAAATCGTAGAGCAAGGCTTAAAAATAAATGAGAACCTGAAACATCGCGGAGCATCTGGATGTGAAACGAATACTGGTGATGGTGCTGGTATTCTTCTTCAAATTCCAGACAAGTTCCTTCGTAAGGCTTGTGCTGAAAGAAATATTGAACTTCCTCC
Source organism: Chlorobiales bacterium (assembly GCA_026390855.1). Classification (GTDB taxonomy): domain Bacteria; phylum Bacteroidota; class Chlorobiia; order Chlorobiales; family Chlorobiaceae; genus Chlorobium. The sequence goes on from JAPLFE010000066.1 coordinate 10,879, forward strand.
AGCAAAACAGTATGGCGTAGGGATGCTTTTTCTTCCGCCGGATATATCACAGAGGCGTGCTATAGAAGATATTTGCCGTCAGATGATTCAGGCTGAGGGTCAGAAATTTCTCGGTTTCAGAAAAGTGCCGACTTGCAACGACTCACTTGGAGATACGGCACGTTCGGAAGAACCTGTTGTCAAGCAGCTTTTTGTGGGTTGGGGAAAGGATATTGTTTCTGAGCTGGAATTTGAAAGAAAGCTCTATATCATTCGTCGCCGCATTACGAAACGGGTAAAATATACAGCAGGTCTTCTCGGGAGCAGTTATTTCTATATTTCAAGTCTTTCTGGAAGAACCATTGTTTATAAGGGTATGCTCCTGCCTGAGCAGGTTGGGGAGTTTTATCCGGAATTGCATGATGCTGATATGGAAAGTGCCATTGCGATGGTGCACTCCCGTTTCAGTACGAATACTTTTCCAAGCTGGGACAGGGCGCATCCCTATAGATATTTAAGCCATAATGGTGAGATAAATACCCTCAGGGGTAACGTCAACTGGATGAACGCAAGGGAAAAAAACATTCGTTCGAAAGTATTCGGCGATGCCCTTGAAGATATCAAACCGGTTATTCTAGAGGATGGTAGTGATTCTGCTATTCTCGACAATACTTTCGAGTTTCTCGTCCTTTCAGGTCGTTCTATGGCACATGCGGCCATGATGATTATTCCTGAGCCTTGGTCGGGTAATAATGGAATGTCTTCGGAGAAAAAAGCATTTTACGAGTATCACAGCTGTCTTATGGAACCATGGGATGGTCCTGCATCGGTGACATTTACTGATGGCTCGCAGATTGGTGCCGTACTTGATCGCAATGGCCTTCGTCCTTCTCGGTACTATATCACGAAGGATGACCTTGTTATTATGGCATCTGAGGTTGGAGTGCTTGATATAGAGCCGGATCGGATACTTAAGAAGGACCGTTTGCAGCCGGGTCGGATGTTTCTTGTCGATACTGTTGAGGGACGCATCATTTCCGATGAAGAGATCAAGGAAACCATTGCCAGTGAACAACCGTATGGAGAATGGATTTCCCGTAACATGATTGATCTTGATGCCCTGGAAGATCATCCTCAGCTGAAAAATCCTGATGAGGATAAGTACAGCCTGACTGCCCGTCAGAAGGTATTTGGCTATACCCAGGAAGATATCTATCTGCAGATAAAGACCATGAGTGAAAAAGGGGTGGAGCTTGTTGGATCGATGGGTAATGATACTCCTTTGGCTGTATTGTCAAATAAGTCGAAGTTGCTCTATGATTATTTTAAGCAGCTTTTTGCTCAGGTGACGAATCCTCCAATTGATTCGCTCAGGGAAGAATTGATTACCTCCACTACCGTGATGCTGGGCACTGAGGGCGATCTTCTTGAATCGTCAGAGGTGAATTGTCGCCGTATCAGGTTGCCACATCCTGTGCTGACAAACCAGTCGCTTGAAAAAATTCGAGGTATCGATAAACCGGGTTTCAGAGCTGTTACCCTTCCGATATTTTACGATGTTGCCGAGGGAGGAAAGGGAATTGAGGCTGCCATGCAGGATCTTTACCGCCAGTCGGAACAAGCTGCAAGCAAGGGGGTTAACCTTATTATTCTTTCTGATAAGGGAGAAATTGAAAAAGGGCGTGCACCGATACCTGCTTTGCTTGCCGTTTCTGGTTTGCATAACTTCCTTATCAATGCCGGTATCAGGACAAAAGTTGGGCTGGTGCTGGAATCGGCAGAACCGAGAGCTGTACATCACTTTGCCATGCTTATCAGTTATGGCGCAGGTGCAATAAATCCTTATATGGCTTTTGAGACAATCCGTTCACTTGTTTCATCTATTTGAGGCTGTTGGTCTCAATACTCAGCTTGTGGACGCGTATTTTACTCGGACACCAACCCGTATTGAAGGCATTGGTATTGATATAGTAGCCGAAGAGGTTCGCAAACGGCATGAGTCAGTTTTTCCACCTACAGGGAACAAGGTTAATCGGGGTCTTGAGGCTGGAGGTGAAAGAAAATGGCGTTATAACGGTGAATATCATCTTTTCAGCCCTGAGGCAATCCATGTTCTACAGCACTCATGCAGAACCGGCAATTATGAGCTGTTTAAAAAATATGAGAACCTTATTGACGATCAGAGCGAGCATCTTTGTACGATACGTGGTTTGATGGATATCAAGTTCAGCGAAAATGCTGTGCCGCTTGAGGAAGTTGAGCCAGCTGAGGCAATTTTGAAAAGGTTTAAGACTGGAGCCATGTCTTATGGATCTATCAGTCAGGAGGCTCATGAAACCCTTGCCATTGCTATGAACAGGCTTGGTGGGAGGAGTAATACTGGTGAAGGCGGCGAAGATTCGGCCCGTTATAAAAAGGATGCCAATGGTGATTCGAGAATGTCGGCTATCAAGCAGGTTGCTTCGGGAAGATTTGGCGTTACCAGTGAATATCTTGCCAGTGCCAATGAGATCCAGATCAAGATGGCTCAGGGAGCAAAACCAGGTGAGGGCGGCCAGCTTCCTGGTTCAAAGGTTTATCCTTGGGTTGCGAAGGTACGGCATTCAACTCCCGGTGTTGGCCTGATTTCGCCACCACCAAATCATGATATATATTCAATTGAGGATCTTGCACAGCTTATTCATGATCTGAAAAATGCCAATCATAAGGCGCGCATCAATGTCAAGCTTGTGTCCACCGTTGGTGTGGGGACCATTGCTGCTGGAGTTGCTAAGGCTCATGCTGATGTTGTGCTTATCAGTGGTCACGATGGAGGAACCGGTGCGTCGCCGGTTTCGAGTATCATGCATGCAGGCATGCCGTGGGAACTCGGCCTTGCCGAAGCGCACCAGACTCTTGTTCTCAACAATCTACGCAGCCGGATTGTTGTTGAGGCAGATGGTCAGCTGAAAACCGCGAGGGATATCGTTATTGCGGCCATGCTTGGTGCTGAAGAGTTCGGTTTTGCAACAACCACTCTGGTTGTGATGGGTTGTGTTATGATGCGTTGCTGTCAGGATGATTCCTGTGCAGTTGGCGTTGCGACTCAAAATCCGGAACTGCGCAAGAATTTCAAAGGCAAACCTGAGCATGTGGAAAATTTCATGCGTTTTCTTGCTGAGGGTGTTCGTGAGTATATGTCGCGTCTTGGTGTTCGTACTCTTAATGAGCTTGTCGGACACACTGAAAAGCTCGCTATGAAAAAATCAATTAATCATTGGAAAGCTCAGGGTATTGATCTTTCCAAGATTCTTTACAAGGCTGAAGCTGATGAACAGGAAACCCGGTACTGCACAATTGATCAGGAGCATGGTCTTGACCAAAGTCTTGACCGTACTATTCTGCTCGCCATTTGCGAGCCAGCTATCAAAAGAAAGGAAAAGGTTTTCAGCGCACTTACCATCAGGAATACCAACAGGGTTGTCGGTACTCTTGTCGGATATGAAGTTACTAAAGCTTATGGTTCTGCAGGATTACCTGATGATACCATCCATTTGAAATTTTCCGGTTCTGCCGGTCAGAGCTTTGGGGCATTTATTCCTAATGGCATGACTCTTGAACTTGAAGGTGATGCTAATGACTACGTAGGTAAGGGACTTTCTGGTGGACGGATTGTTATTTATCCTTCAAAAGGTTCTTCTTTTGTACCGGAAGAGAATATCATTATTGGCAATGTCGGTTTTTACGGTGCAACTTCTGGAGAGGCTTTTATCAGGGGAATGGCTGGGGAGCGCTTTTGTGTCCGTAACAGCGGATTGAATGCTGTTGTTGAGGCTATCGGTGATCATGGATGCGAATATATGACCGGGGGTACTGTGATTATTCTTGGTAAAACTGGGCGAAACTTTGCTGCAGGTATGTCGGGTGGTGTTGCTTATGTGTATGATGTTGATGGTACATTTGCTGAAAATTGCAACAAGGAAATGGTCGGTCTTTATTCGGTTGATGATCCTATGGAGTTTGTGGGGCTTCAGTCTATGATTGAAAGACATGTCGAGTATACCGGCAGTGCTCTTGGTCAAGCAATTCTTGATGACAGCGAAACTCTCCGCGAGCGGTTTATCAAAGTTATATCGCATGATTATCGCAGAGCACTTGATGCCATGGCTGAGATTGAGGCTGCAGGGATTACCGGGGATGAAGCAGTTATGGCAGCGTTCGAGAAAAATGTTCATGATCCTGCGCGTGTTTCAGGGAATTGACATCGGAAAAGGGCGGTATAGCTCGGTCTTGAAAAGATTAAATTATTGATATGGGCAAAGTTAAGGGTTTTATGGAGTACCAGAGAGAGGTGCCTGTTGACAGGGAACCTCTGGAGAGAATAAAAGACTGGCAGGAGTTCCATAAGGAAATGCCTGAAGCGGAGTTGCAGAAACAGGGTGCCCGCTGTATGGATTGCGGTACGCCTTATTGCCATACCGGGTTTATGCTAAGCGGTATGACGAGCGGCTGTCCGATTCATAATCTGATTCCTGAATGGAATGATTATATCTATAAAGGTTTCTGGCATGAGGCTTACGACCGGTTGATGAAAACAAACAACTTTCCAGAGTTTACTGGAAGGGTCTGCCCTGCTCCATGCGAGGGTTCCTGTGTACTTGGTATTATTGAGCCGTCTGTCACCATCAAGAATATAGAATGCTCGATCATTGAGCATGCGTTTGCTTCAGGGTGGGTTGAGCCGAAAACTATTGCTTATAGAACAGGAAAAAGAGTAGCAGTAGTTGGCTCGGGTCCTTCGGGACTTGCCGCTGCTGACCAGCTTAACAAGGCCGGGCATAGTGTGACAGTTTTTGAGCGAGATGACCATATCGGTGGTCTCATGATGTTTGGAATTCCAAACATGAAACTGGACAAGAAGCTGGTGGTTCAGCGCCGGATTGATTTGATGAAGCAGGAGGGTATTATTTTCATGGAGAACACCGAGGTTGGTGTTGATTATCCTGCTGACAAGCTTCTCGAAGAGTTTGATGCTGTAGTACTTTGTACAGGGGCAACGAAGCCCCGCGACCTTTTTGCAGAAGGTAGGGATTTTCCGGGTATACATTTTGCAATGGATTTTTTGCGTTCAAGCACTAAGGCTCTCCTTGCAGAGAACACCCCAGCTCTCTCGGCCGCAGGAAAAAATGTTGTTGTTATCGGAGGTGGTGACACCGGTACGGACTGTGTGGCAACGTCGCTTCGCCAGGGATGCAAGAGCGTTATACAGCTTGAAATTATGCCGAAACCACCAATTGATCGCCAGTCAGATAACCCCTGGCCTGAATGGCCCAAGACCTTTAAGGTTGATTACGGGCAGGAGGAAGCAGCGCTTGTGCAGGGGGATGATCCGCGAAAATATTCAATGATGACGAAGAAGTTCCTTGCTGATGATAAGGGAGCTTTGAAGGCTGTTGAGGTTTCAAAGGTGGAGTGGGTTAAAACTGAAGGCAGATATGCTCCTCAGCCTGTTGCTGGTACTGAACAGATTATTCCTGCCGAGCTTGTGTTGCTTGCTATGGGCTTTATTGGCCCTGATGAACATCTTTTACAGCAGCTTCAGGTTATTCAGGACGAGCGTTCAAATATAAAGGCTTCTGAAAAAGCCTATTTAACCAACCGCGAGCGTATTTTTGCTGCTGGTGATGCTCGCCGTGGCCAGAGTCTTGTGGTTTGGGCGATTTATGAAGGCCGATCAGCTGCTCGTGAATGTGACCGGTTTTTAATGGGCGAAACTAGTCTGCCTTAAACGATTGGGGCAATTTTAGTGTTATTACCCGTACATTCATGAATTTCTTATTAATTAAGTAGGCTTATGGAACAGCAAAAACTCAGGGATCTGCTCGAAACTCTTCATCAGGAGCTTGAACAGGTTGATTCCGTTGATGAAACTACTGTATCGGTTTTGACGAATCTCCGAGAGGATATAAGTAAGCTTGTTTCTGACAACGTTGGTACTGTTCATGAGAACGAGTCTCTTATAGAGCGTATGAGTGAGGCCGTAGATCATTTTGAGGCCGGCCATCCCAAACTGAGTATGACTATTAAGCATGTGCTTGATAGTCTTGCAAATATGGGATTTTAAAAAACTACCTTATTAATTTATTGAAGGCTTGAGAGTTTCATGACAAGAGAAAAAGAACCGGGCAAAGCTAAAGTCAGGGGTGGTAACGGGAATGGCAGCGGCAGTGATCAGGTTTACTGTTCATTTTGCGGTAGAAGTTCTCAGGAGTCAGCCAGTATGGTTGCAGGTCCGAGAGCATTTATCTGTGATCGCTGCATTAAAACGTCCTATGAGATTCTGCGTAAAGAGACTAGCGCAATACAACAACCTGAGCGACCTTCAGAGAAGCCATTTCAGCCTCGTTTAGTAAGCCCAAAGGCTATAATGGAATCGCTGGATCAGTATTTTGTTGGTCAGGAGGTTGCAAAAAAGTCGCTCTCGGTAGCGGTTTACAACCATTACAAAAGGATTGAATCGCAGGAATGGTCTCGTAATGAAGAAAATGAAGTTGTAATTGAAAAGAGTAACATTCTTCTTATAGGTCCGACTGGTACGGGAAAAACTCTTCTTGCCCAGACGCTCGCAAATTTGCTCGAAGTTCCTTTTTCTATCGTTGATGCTACATCGCTGACTGAAGCTGGTTATGTTGGTGACGACGTTGAAACTATTCTTGCGCGTCTGCTTCATGCTTCGGATTTTAATCTTGAACGTGCAGAGCGCGGTATTATCTATGTTGATGAAATTGATAAAATTGCTCGCAAGTCTGCCAATGTATCTATCACCCGTGATGTTTCCGGAGAGGGAGTCCAGCAAGCTTTACTGAAGATTCTTGAAGGTGCGGTGGTTGGCGTTCCACCCAAAGGGGGCCGTAAACACCCCGAACAGCAGTTGATCAATATCAATACCAAGAATATTCTCTTTATCTGTGGTGGTGCATTTGAAGGTCTTGATAAACTTATTGCGCGCAGGGTTTCCAAATCTTCGATGGGCTTTGGGGCAAAGGTTAAACATGGTCAGACAGGCTACGATCCTTCGATCCTTCGACTTGTTGCTCAGGACGACTTGCATGAGTATGGGTTGATACCGGAATTTATTGGTCGCCTGCCGGTCATTTCAACCCTTGATATGCTTGATGAGAAGGCATTGCGTAATATTCTTGTTGAACCTAAGAATGCTATTACCAAGCAGTACAAGAAATTGTTTGAAATGGATGGGGTAGAGCTTGAGTTTACAGAAGAGGCTCTTGATAAAGTGGTCAGTATTGCTATTGACCGCGGAACAGGTGCTCGCGCCTTACGTTCGGTGCTTGAAAATGTGATGATTGACATCATGTTTGAGCTCCCCTCGATGAAAGACATTCATAAATGTGTGATTACGGCAGATACCATAGAGAATAAAGCAACTCCAGAATATTTACCAGACGCTAAGAAGCAGAAAAAAACCGCTTAAAATGTAAAAAGGGGGGTTATCCCCCTTTGCATTTTATAAATGATATTCTATATTTCGACCCATTCGAAAGAGGACGATTAGCTCAGTTGGTTAGAGCGCTACATTGACACTGTAGAGGTCAGAAGTTCGAATCTTCTATCGTCCACATCACACATAAAAGCCTGCAAATTAATAACTTGCAGGCTTTTTTCTTTCCCCTTAAAGCGCTCGAAATCACTTCGTTTTTATCGTTTTTGATCGTTGTTGAGCCTTTTTTATATTGTTTTTGTTACGCCATTGCCACGCGAAAACGTACCTCTAACTTCATGGGGGCTATTATGAGACTTGTTTTAAGACATCGGGTTATGACTGGCAGGCAGCAGCCAGGTTGCCATTCATTCTATCTTGAGATTTATCATAATGGGAAGCGCTCATATGAGCCTCTGGATATTGTTGCAGATCCAAAAGACAAGGCCAATTACCGGCAGACGATTCAATTTTGTCAGGATGTTATGGCCAAGCGCCAGCTTGAGCTGAAGGGATTGTCCACCGGTTTGAAAATATCACCGGCAGAGTATGACAGCGGTGATTTCCTCTCCTATTGCGGGCAGCTCACCGATAAAACGTTGAATAAAAATACCCAGCAAAACTGGAAGGATGCCATTAAGAGTCTGGCCCGATTTGCTCCCGATGGTATCAGATTCAGAGATCTGAGTCATAAGTGGCTGGAGGCTTATCAGGGTTATCTTCTCAACGCACATGCACAGAATACTGCTCGAACCTATTCGACCAAAATCCGGCAGGCCATTTCAAAAGCTGTGCAGGAGGGATATGTTGTCGATAATCCTAACAGGATGGTTCCACAGATTCCGGAACATGAAGGAGAAATTAAATACCTTTACTTTGAAGAAGTCATGCTTCTGGCCAAGACGCCGCACCGACATCTTGGGCGCAAAGCTGCTTTTCTGTTCAACTGCTTTGTTCCTGTTCGCTCAGGTGACCTTGTCAATATGAATGAATCGAATATAAGACCGGATGGCATCGGCGGTTTTGAGGTCTATTTCCGCCAGGCAAAAAAACAGCGGATAGAGTCTATTCCTGTTTCTGAACAGGGTATGGTTTATCTTCGGCAGGCTCGCGAGCTTGCAAAGAAGAGGCTCGGGAGAGAACTCAATGCAGACGACAAGATATTCAATATGGGTCATAAAAAATGGTATGGTGGCATGTTGAAAGTCTGGGCACAGCGTGCTTTCGAGCTTTATGGGCATGAACTGTCGCATGAAATCCGCAACCATTTCAGTTGGGCATGCAAGGACATCTCCCCCCACTGGGCAAGGCATACTGGTGCAACGATGTTGTTGAACGCGGGGGCAGACCTTGACGCTGTAGGCGATATTCTCGGACACCGGGATCGAAAAACCACCATGAGATACGCGAAAATTCATCCTCGCACTAAACGTAGTACCATTGCGATGATGCCATCTATCTAGGCATAAGGTACAAATGACAGGGACTTTCAAAAGTGGCGTAAACAAATGGGAATACATCGGTCACCACATAGTTCGCTCGTCCGATCTGTTTTTGCTTTGCGAGCAGGATCGCAATGATCCGGAGAGTGAGCCTCCTTTTATCGCACGTCTTTTTCCCTGCGAGCTGTATGGCATGATTACCTTTGTTTTGAAGAGGATCAGAGAGGTTGATGCTGAAGCCGGGAAATTGTTTCAGAAAGCGCAAAGTGGCCACGAATTTATCCCTCTCGAATACCGGGGCCGGGAGATGCAGCATTTCAGAATGCTGATTGGCAAGACTGCCGAACAAAAGGTATCCGAACTCTACAACGCTGAATTCATAAACGACACAGATGAAGGTTATGAAACCTATCAGGGCGTTTTTGTGACCCTTGAGCGTGCGCTCGGCTTTTTGTTCCAGGAGATAGCGTTCCGTTCAGGAACACCATCGTCAAAATTTTCAGAGAGAATTCAGTTGTTGTATCCGGAGTACAACACACTCATCACTCGAAACATCGAAGCGGCTCGTCCAACCCTTGTCCGGGCAAAAACAGTTCCGGTTCATGGCGTGTCAGTCTTGAAGATTCATCTCTCCACTGAACAGCTGGATGAGTTGTATAACGACCTCAGTAAATTTTTCGACACCCGGGACCAGGAAGATTTGCTGTCGCTGCTGCAGGGTAATGAGTCAGACCGAAAACTTCTCTTCATGGGAAACCAGAACAGATTGGTCGAGGTTTTCCGGCGCCTCCATTATCATCGAAAGATCACTGATTCACAAACACATCTTCGTAACTGGCTTTGCCACAACTTCAAGTACCGCTCGAATAGCGGAGAATCGGAGTTGAGCCTGAATTCCGTCTGGGATATCCTCACGAAAGCAAAAGGTGAGCCTTCATCCCGAAGCCGGATTTGTCTTTTCGATTGGCTGCCGTACAGAACTCATTCCTTAGTCAAAAGAAGCTGGTAAAGAAAAACAAGCGCCATCCTCTCGCGTCATTCCGGTATAGCTGAAGAGCTTGCAGATAGACACCCCATATCATGCTTATCATTCCGCAGCAACACTCGCCTGCATTTCTGACAGAAAACCCATAAAAAACCGTACCCCGTTTTACCCTCTGGAGGTTGAACGGGGTTAATTTTTTAGATGATTTTCCATCGTTGCTCTCAAGAATCTTTAAAGGAATCAGCGATGGGACATGATGAAAACCCCCGGTTTAAGTCGATTGATGATTTGATCGATGCTCTTCCTATCATCATACGTCAGGAAATAGCCAGAGCGTTACAATCCGAAAAGCCGGACAAGCTTCTCACGGTATCTGAAGCTGCCGAGTATCTGCGTCTTGCAATCCCGACGATCTATAGTCTGGTCCAGCGCAACAAGATTCCCTACATGAAAAAAACTAAGAGGCTCTACTTCTCTGAAATCAAGTTGAAAGAGTGGCTCGATCAGAGCAGGGTGCGCTCCAATTACGAGCGGGAAAAGGAGGTCATCAACAAACTTGTCAAGCGAAAATCAGTATACCGAGTAAAATAGCAATGAATCATTTTTATCGCTGTCAGAAGGTATTGACGGAGTTTTTATGAGTGCTTCAAGGAGTGAAATCAAAGCCGAGAAAATGAAAACAATAGCAGTTGTATCCCAGAAGGGCGGGGCAGGAAAAACAACGATTGCCGTCAATCTGGCCATTGCTGCAGAACAGAGGGGATTGCACTGTGCGATTGTCGATCTGGATCCTCAATCCAGTGCCAGGAGCTGGCATGATATCCGCCGGAAAGAGAGCCCTGTCGTTATTTCATCCCACTCATCGAGACTGCCGCATATCCTTGAAACAGCCAGAGAAAGCGGTGCCGGTCTGGTCATTCTTGATACCGCCCCTCATTCCGAAACGGTTGCCTTGTCTGCCGCAAGAGCTGCTGATCTTGTGCTTATTCCATGTCGGCCATCGGTTTTTGATTTGAGAGCCATAGCAACGTCAGTCGATCTGGCTTCCCTTGCGCAGACACCTGCTGTTGTCGTGCTTAATGGAGTGCCATCGAGAGGTGTTCTGGCCGCCGAAGCAACAACGGCCATTACAGGTTACGGTGTCGATATGGCGCCTGATACGCTGGGCCACAGGGCGGCATTTGTTCACTCGCTTACCGTGGGGTTATCGGTTCTGGAATACGAACCGGCATCGAAAGCAGCCGAAGAAATTCTCGCTGTTTTCCGATGGCTATGCAGCCGTCTCGGAATCAACTGATCAAGAGGGAGATTCTGCCATGAGCAAACAGGGAAGTCTTGTCGATGCACTCCGAAAGGAGGATTTAAAACCTGCAAAAGCTGATGAACATGATGCCGGCTTCAACCCGATTTCCCGATACGTTTCGCCTTGCAGGGCAGGGAAAAAACCCCTGACCGTGTGGTTTGAAGCTGATGTCATCAAGCAATTGAAGATGATCGGACTCCAGGAGGGAATGACGATGCAGTCCATGACAGGAGAAGCGTTGAACGACTTTTTTTCTAAACACAATAAATCTCGGATTGCCCGGTGACGGCAGGAAGGAACATGACTCCGGATCAAACATTTACCGCTGTTCAACTAAGAAACCAAGCCGAACTTCTCTGCTCGGTTTTTTTCGGTTTGCCTGTTTCCACCATACAGGGAAAGCAGGGAGATATAGCTCTTTTTTCGGCAGGAACTCTTGTCGGATACATGACGGTGCAGCATCGAAAAACCCGAGCGTATCTCTTCAGAACGGGTGAAGAAAATGGTTTTGAAAAAGTGGCGGGAGTTTATCCATCGGTAACGCTTCTGGTCGAGGCGAAATCAAGGGGAAACGTCCGAAAACTGTTTCGTCTGGTTCATTATCTGCGGCGGAAAAAAGTGCCGTTGCAGGAGTTGCCGGATATGTTTTTCTGCCGGTTTCATGCACTGCTCGCCGGCCGGAATATGAGCAATCAGGAGATAAACGCACTGGTGCTGAAATGCAGAACTATCGGCGATTTTTTCCTTTGATCGGTGCCGGAATCCTCATCGCATCGCTTGCGCTGGGAGGTCGGTTGTTTCCCGCAGTTTGGTTTGTGTATAACTATACCGACAGCTTGCCGAAAGGATTTTACCGGATAGAGAAAAAGCCGTTTTACCATCGTGGTGACCTTCTTGTTTTCAAGGTTCCTGAAGAGGTCAGGCAGATGGTAAAGGAACGCCACTGGCTTCGTGACAATGGGTTTCTTGTGAAGCCTCTTGTCGGTCTCAGGGGTGACTTTGTATGCACCAGATTCGGACGATTCAAGGTAGCAGGTCATGATTTTGGATGTATAGAGAAGAGCGATAAAGAGGGCATGATATTACCTGAATATGTCGCTTGCGGGGTTGTACAATCGGGGTTTCTGGTAGGGATCGAAGGTATGGCGAACAGCTTTGATTCACGGTACTATGGCCCGATTCAGGAGAGTTCTGTTCTTGGCATTGCAGTTCCTTTGTGGCTTTTCTGAAAGAGGTCCATGTTTCCCGATGATCAAGAGGTTTGGGCGAAAGAGAGTGTGTAAACAGTTGTAGTGCAAGATAAACCAATGCTAACAATTGCCTTTCAAGGCATTGTTACGCAATGGTTTAAAGGGTTAACACGGTGTGTTAGCATGGTGACATTCGGTTAACATACCGCGAAATAGCATCAGGAGCCGTTTTCGGGCAACGTCAGGGGTAAAAATCATAACAATCCGGAGCAATGAAGTCATCTGAAGAATTGCCGATTTTTCGGCCACGGTTAGGCGGAAAATCGCGTGTCGAAAAGGCGCCCGTCATGAAGCGCTCTTTTCTGGATCAGCTCGGTAAAAAAACGTCTGCAAAAAAAACAGCAACCCGTTCATTGCGGGGCGGCCACAGAAACCGTGGAGCCGGGCCGAGCCATGTAAAAAGCGCCGGTCATTATGCACGCAGGGTCGTCGTAAAAGCAAGAATCGTACAGATGACAGCAGCGGGCAAAAGAGCCGCAATGCTGCACGTCCAGTACGTTGAGCGGGGAGGTGTTGAAAAGGATGGAACTGCCGGCAAGCTCTATGGTGATGAAAACCGCTTTGAGCGGAACAGTTTCCTTAGAGAGATAGAGGGTGAGCCGCATCAGTTCCGCTTTATCGTTTCTCCGGAAAATGCCGATGATCTTGACCTCGATGAGTTCACCCGGAAACTGGTCAACCAGATGGAGTCCGATCTTGATAGGAAGATCGACTGGGGTGCCGTGAATCACTACAATACCGATAACCCTCATGTCCATATCATCGTCAGAGGGGTAGACCGTGATGGCAATGAGTTGAGAATCAGCCCTGATTATATCTCGAACGGTATACGCAACCGGGCAGGTGAAATTGCCACCAGAGAATTGGGTATGCGTTCAGAGCTGGAGATTCAGGAGCAGAGAACCAAAGAGGTTTCACCGGCAAAGCTTACCTCTCTTGACCGATCTATCGCTGCCATTGAACGAAATGGTATGGTTGAACTTGGTCAGTGTCCGGTCGAAAAAGGGGAGCTGTTTCAGCAACGCCTGCTCTCCCGGCGTTTGAAGTCTCTTGAATCATTCGGTCTTGCTGAAAATACAGGAGTCCGGCGGTGGTCGATGACCGAAGGATGGGAGCAGAAGCTGCAGGCGATTGCCAGGCGGAACGAAATCTTCAGGGAGATGCACCAGAGCGTCGGTGGCGATCCCGGAAAGTACCGGATGTATGATCCTCAACCGGATGCGCAACGAATTGAAGGGAAGCTTGTCAGCAAAGGAGTGTCCGATGAATGGCATGACCGATACTACATCGTGGTTGAAACTCCGCAGGGAAATGCATGGTATGTCAATCTCGGTAAAAGCAGCGATCCCGGAAAGTATGGAGTGGGTGATATAGTCACGGTTTCAGCCGAAAAAGAAGAGTGGCTGAAAAAGGCTGATCTTGTCATTGCCAGCCATGCTGCAAAACATGGAGGCATCTACGAGCGGCAGCAGCACCTGAAAGAAATTCAGGATGAGATGGTTGAAGTTGAAGGAGGCGGCAGGCTTCATCGGAAAGCATATGTCGAAGCTCATGAACGACGGTTACAGCGGCTGCAGCGATTTGGTCTGGTCAGGCAGCTTCCAGATGGTTCATGGAGAGTTCCGGATGATCTCATCACAACACTGAAAGAAAGGGATGCGGCCAATCCCGCCATGCAACAGAAAATTGAGCGTCAGTCTCTTCTTCGGTTACCTGAACAGGAAAACTACCGGGGCAGGATGTGGATCGATCGGTTTACCGCAAAACCCGATAACCCGGAATTTGCAAAACAGGGGTTCGGCAAAGAATTGAACGATGCCGTCCGGCGACGGGCTCTTTTTCTGCAGGAGCTTGGCATCGATCCGCTCGATACTGCCAGGGCAAAACATCTTGACAAGCTTGAAAAACATGATCTCGCTGAAAAGATCAAACAGCAGCAAGGCGGAGAGTTCAGGGAGCTGAAATCCGGTGACCGGTTTCGGGGGACATTGACCGATACCGGTCTGCAAGCGAGCGGCAAACGTTATGCTCAGCTCTATGATCCGAAGTCCAAAGAGTTTTCACTGGTTCCATGGAAGCAGGATTATGAACGGCTTGTTTCAAAACAGGTTGAACTGATCCACGCTGAAGCAGGGTATAAAGTGGTTCAGCAACTCGATCTTCGAAAAGGGAGATAGCTCATGAAAAAAAGCCGCACGGTCAATGTTTTTTATGGTCATGTAGCGACCGGCATGTCTTTCATATTGTTCGGCACCTGGGCAACAACACAATATGTCGCATGGCTGCTGGGATATCAGCATCAGCTTGGCAAGCCGCTTCTTGTCGTGCAGGGCTATCCCGTTTACGAACCATGGCAGTGGTTTTTCTGGGCATTTCATTTCGAGGCATATGCGCCGTGGGTTTTTGAATATGCCAGCCAGATTACCTACGTCAACTTCTTTGTCATGTTTGCACTCATGGTGTTCCTTGCTGTTCGGCGGGCAAAGCGTCACAATCCGTCGGGCTCATATGGAACAGCGCGATGGGCATCGGTCAGTGAGTTGCAGAAGACCGGGATATTCGTTGAGCAGGGAGTGATTCTGGGGCAAACCAACGACGCTGAATTTCATACGGAAGTGACAAAGAACACCGGTGAAGTGCATTGGAAGATGGATAAACCCGGCAGCATGATTCTGCGTCATAATGGCCCTGAGCATATTTTCTGTTTTGCACCGACCAGAAGCGGCAAGGGGGTGGGGCTTGTTATCCCGACACTGCTGGCATGGAACGAATCGGTTATAGCCTACGACATCAAGAAAGAGTTGTGGTCAGCTACTGCCGGATGGCGGAGGCGTTTTTCGCATTGCTGGCGGTTCGAACCGACCGCACCGGATTCAGTACACTTCAATCCGTTGCTTGAAATTCGAAAAGGTGCCTACGAGGTCAGGGATGTACAGAATGTCGCCGATATTCTGGTCGATCCGGATGGCTCGAAGGAACATCACGATCACTGGGAAAAAACCGGGCACTCCCTGCTTGTCGGTGTGATCCTGCATGTGCTCTATGCCGAAGAGGATAAAAGCCTCAGTGGTGTTGCAAACTTTCTCTCCGACCCGGAAAGAAGCGTTTACGATACCCTGAAATTCATGCTAACCTTTTCTCACCTGAAAGAGGGTGCCCATCCGGTTGTGGCTGCCTGTGCAAGGGAGATGCTCAACAAGACGGAAAACGAACTCTCGGGAGTGGTCTCAACCGCCATGAGCTTTCTTGGTTTGTACCGGGACCCGTTTATTGCCCGGAACACCTCGGCTTCAGATTTCACCATTCGTGATCTGATGAACAGTGAGCATCCGGTGAGCCTTTTCCTTGTTGTGCCTCCGAGTGATATCGAACGAACAAAACCGCTGATGCGGCTTGTCCTGAACCAGTTCGGGAGGCGACTGACCGAAAAGATCGAGTATGGAAAGGGCGAGAAGCATTACCGGCATCGGTTGCTCATGATGCTCGATGAATTTCCCAGTCTTGGACGGCTTGGCTTTTTTGAATCGGAACTGGCCTATATGGCTGGATACGGCATCAAATGCGTCATGATTGCCCAGTCACTGAACCAGATCGAGATGGCTTACGGCCCCAATAATTCGATTCTCGATAACTCACATGTACGAATTACTTACGGCGCTCTCGATGAGCGGACGGCCAAACGGATTTCCGATCTGCTCGGACAGGCGACAGAAAAACGGCTCCAGATGAACTTTGCCGGTAACCGGCTTTCACCCTGGCTTGGCCATATCATGGAAAGCGAGCAGGAAACCCCGAGGCCATTACTGACACCCGGTGAAATACTTCAGTTACCGGGCGATGATGCATTAGTGATGATCGGCGGATTGCCACCCTACCGGGCTAAAAAACTCATGTACTATCAGGACGAACGCTTCAGGGAGAGGGCCTGGCTTCCAGCTCCGGATGATCCGGATGAGCAGCAGGCAGAACTTCTCAAGAAAGGGGAGTGCAATTCATGGTTCGACCCGGTAATCTGTCAGGTTCAACGAGTAGAAATTCCCTCAGAGCAGGTAAGCAAGAACAATGCCGTTGAATCTGAAACGGAGTTGCCTGATGAAGATCGAGTAGCCGAGGATCATGCTTTCCTTCACCGGGATAATTCGGATGATTTCTCTCATGAAGAGTCGATTCCTGAAAACACGCTTTCTGTAGAAGATGCCGTCATCAACCGGAATGGCAGTCAACCTGGGCGAGCGCCCATTATCGATTTAAGCAGAACACCACAAGGAGGTCATTTACCATTATGAAACGCAAGAACATTCACCCCTACCTCTCTCCGGAACTCTATGCCCAGTTCAAGGCATACTGCAAGAGAATCAATGCAACGGAAAGCAGCGTCATTGGATCAGCACTGAAAGAGTATTTCGATGATTCCACCGATATGAAGCTGTTGTTGCGAAGGCTTGACCGGCTTGGCCGTCATGCCACCCGTCTGGAGCGTGATATCAATGCCATGGCTGAAGCGTTCGCAGTTTTTGTGCAGCTCTGGTTTGCCCATACACCGAGTATCGGCGAGAATGAAAAAGATGCGGCAAGAAGGGAGGCCTGGAATCAATACCAGAAATTCGTTGAGTATGTGGCCACCCAGATGGCTGGCGGTCATCGGTTCATTGATGACCTGGTGCAGGACACCATAGCTGATGAAGATGAGCTGCATCAGGCTGTTGGCAACAATGCAGATTGATACTGAGGATGTAAGTTTGCTGAATATGACGTATATTTCCCGATATTCGAGCTGGCAGGAACTTCTGGAACTATGGGGTATAAGCAGCGGTCTTATGCTGATCCATATAAGACGTTGAAATAAAAAGAGATTTATGGTATAAGTGGCTTAGAATAAGGAAATTAACGACCTTTTATATGCGTTTTATTTTGCGGCTTATATGGGTTTGAACTAAAAAATTTGCGACATAGGCGGATCCATCTAATTATTGTTAGGACGACGCTTCGCACGAGGAAATGCAAAGTGAAGAATAATTCATTAGTGTCGGAGCCCGAGTACAAGAACATTATACAGTGGAGTCGGTACCTGTATCGCGCATGTCGAATAGAGAAAATTTATGAGAAAGAATTTAGAAATAATTATCGTCTTGAAGGTGAAATATTTCACAATGAAATGTCTTCAGTTTTTCTCGGACTTTTGTATGTAGTATTGGAGACGTTTCTAGAATTTGGTTTTTCCGATCAGCGAATCAAATATATGCTTGGTCAGGAATTCACAGAAAACATAAAATTGCTAAAAAGATTTAGAAATTCAGTATTTCATTCAAGCAAGATTGATGACACTAGACAAATAGAGTTATTGAAAATGTCAGGCAAAGTGCTTCCTTGGGCGTATGGCTTGACTGATGAGTTTGAACGCTATTTCTACTTTGTCCCAGAAATAAATGGAATTACTCCCAGGTACGGTGACATAATTAGAAGTGAGCTTTGTAAGATCAACCTATGGTTGCCAAGTTCCAGTCCTTTGATTCTGAGAAAGAAAAAGGTTCAGAAAGTGATCGCGGATCTCAGAAAGTATGAAAAAATGGAAGATTCGAGAAGGAAAGATTTTAGTGAACTTCTCATGAACTTTCACAAGGCAATAGCGAGTATTCCTGATAGTTTTTTTGAGCCGTTAGTAGGTAAATTCCCCGCCAACTATTTCTATGAGGAATTTCTCAATATTGATCATTATAAGACAGAAATTTCGAAAATGTACTAACAATGATTTCAAGCGTGACAACGCTTCGCATTTGAGCTTAAATCAGTCTTATACATAAAAGAAAAATATATACTATTGTGTTTGGCCTGTCGATTCGGTGGAATAAATACAATAGTCTTTACAAAAAAAGTTACCGGCAAGGTTATGGAGACAGTGCTACCTTTAAACTGACTGCATAAAACAAAGATTTGACAAAACCACTTTTCAAGAATGATAAATAAAGTTGAACGACTAACTTCTATTGGCAAATTTCGCAACTACCAAGCTGCTGGACAGGTTAATTTTCATAAACTGACTTTAATCTATGGTGACAATGGAGGTGGCAAAACCACACTGACTTCAGTATTTCGTTCCTTGACAACCAACAAACCAGAAATTGTTAGAAGTAGAATATCAACAAACCATATTGCACCTCAAGCAGCACAAATAACTCAAACAGGGACACCAAATATATTTCACACTTTCGGTACAGCAGGTTGGACAACTCCATTTGCTAACATTGAGATTTTTGACATTCATTTTGTCAACGACAATATTTATTCGGGTTTTGACTTTAACGATGAACACAAAAAGCAACTTCATCAATTTGTAATAGGTGCACAAGGGCTTGCCATTCAAAACCAAATTGAACAAAACAAAGCGGCTAAAGCCACTTCAAGACAAAATCAAGCAAACATCGAACAACAGTTAATTCAGCAAGTGGGCAACAATTTGACCGCTGATTTAATTACTTCATTTCTTACAATTCCTGCAACACAAGCCAACGGAATTGACCAACAAATTACAGCGGCAGAGGCAGCATTAGCAAGTGCAAATGCCAATTCTATAATTCAAACATTACAAACGCTATCTCCTTTGACCCGAATAACTTTGTGCAGAGACTTCGCTTCGCTTATTACTGACTTACAGACAACATCGCAAGCAATTCAAAATGCAACTTTGGAAGCCTTGTTTTCAAATCATTGTCAAGACTTGGCAGACAATGGACTTGACGGACCTGAAAATTGGCTACAAAGAGGATTTGCATATGTGGAGAGTAAACAAGCAGCAAATGTGCATACTATTTCTTGCCCATTTTGCAAACAGACCATTGATGGAAATGTTGAAATTCTGAATGCCTATATCGGTAAATTTAATGCTGAGTTTAACGCTTTAGTTCAGCGACTTCAATTACATTCTACATCGCTTCAAAGTTTCAATTTGGACGCAGCTATACAAGCGATAAATAATATCAATCAGACAAACACAGGAAGAATAACTTCGTGGGCTATACATTTGCCAAATACTGTTCAGCCACCAACCTTTAACATCATTGCTGACGAAGCTGTTTTAAGAGCAGAGTTTCAAAGTTTAATTGCTTCCCTTCAACAAAAAATACAAAATCCAACAATAGCGGTGGCTACCGACACCGCTACTGTTTTTCAGTCTTCTGGGCAGACTATTAACACAAACATTGACAGCTATAATCAGAGCGTTACCACCTACAATGCTGCAATTACAACTTTTCGTGCAGGTATTCAGACTGCTGCAAATGCACAGCTTGCGGTTGATAGCCTGAAAAGAATTAAAAAGAGATTTGAAACTCCTATAGTTACGCTTTGCTCTCAACTGTCTGCCGAGAAACGGACACTTAGAGGTTTAGAAACGGCATACACAGCTTTATCACAGCAGCAGCAGACAGCAGCAGCAACTTTTTTCAGTAGCTATCAAACACGTATCAACCATTACTTGGGCAATGTTTTCAAGACACTTTTTAGAATTGATAATGTTGTTCATGTTGCCCCTCAAGGCAGAGCTACCCAAAGCAAAATTGCTTACAAACTGACAATTGACGGCAAGGATGTTTCATTTGTTCCCAACCAACCATTTAATGCAAAAGAATGTTTGAGTGAAGGAGATAAAAGCACAATTGCTTTAGCATTCTTTTTATCTAAACTTGACATTGACCCGAACCGCCAAGACAAAATTTTAATTTTTGATGACCCATTATCAAGTTTGGACACCAACCGCAGAACTTACACGATTGGCATTATTAAAACATTGTTTCAGCAAATGAAACAGGTTGTCGTTCTGAGCCACAACGAATTTTTTCTACATGAAATAGGTAAAGACTTTGGCGGTGCTGTAAAAAACACTTTGAGGATAACAGAAAACTTCGCTGCTAAGGCTTCGGTAATTGAAGAATGTGATTTAGACAGCTTAGTAAAAAATGACTACTTCAAACATATTGAAGCATTGGAAGCGTTTCGCATTACTCCTGACCATTCAATCAAAGACACAGTATTAGGATGGTTGCGGAATGTTTTGGAAGCTCATTTACGTTTTAAGTTCTACAAAGAAATTCGTTTAATGACAGGACTAAAAACCTTCGGCAGACTTGTTTCATTCCTTGACACATCAGGCGTAGTTTTTAGGGACAATGGGAATAGATCGACTATAATTTCAAATCTGAATTTAATTAATGGCGTTTCATGGAAACAACATCACGGTGACCCTAATCCCGATTATACGACATTAGGAATGAACCCAAATACTATTACAGCGCCTGAATTAGACAATCTTATACAAGACACTCTTAACCTAATTGAAGTGCAGCTATGATATATGAAACAACAAATATTTGGGAAGACAGACGCCCAGCCGGTAACCGTGTGTATGTGTTAATAGCGAGTGAAGTGGTAATTAAAAGGTCTGTTCTTCTAAGAAACATTGTGCTAAATGTAAATGAAAGTGCTTCTAAATCGCTTCTGCACATACACGAAAAACGTTGAGAATATCAGAAGGAAAATAAAAAATGTATAACAAATCACTGCCCCTGACATTTTTCCGATCCGCATTCAAAATGCAGATTAACTCAATCGTTGGGCGTCATAAATTGTTCTTACAAGACTAAGGGAAAGAATTAATGAAACCTGCGGAATTTTGGAAGAATTTCAGACTTGGTGAAGAGCTTAGCATTTCAGGGACGTTCACCTATAACGGCCTCCGCCGGTTCTATGAACTTCGTATACTCGATCACTCAGATGAGATCTTTGAAGTTCTGTACAACTTGTCAGTTGGTTTGGAGCGATTACTTAAGATCGCAGTTATCCTTTTGGAACATTCTGATAGTCAAGACCAGGAGGCATTCGAAAAGTCACTAATTACTCATAGTCACCTTGATCTACTTCATAGAGTAAAAAGCCAAAGAGCGCTTAATCTTGGTCCGTCACACAACGAGCTTTTAGGATTGCTTGCGACCTTCTATAAAAGTCACCGTTATGACCGTTTCTCAATTACGTCGATCT
Source organism: Chlorobiales bacterium (assembly GCA_026390855.1). GTDB lineage: Bacteria > Bacteroidota > Chlorobiia > Chlorobiales > Chlorobiaceae > Chlorobium. Next base: position 32,345 of record JAPLFE010000066.1, read on the forward strand.
CGGATCTAAGGAAGGAGAGAGATGCATTGTGTCGTTTCTTTTATAAGAACCTCAATTTGGAAATATCAGAACCTAACTTCCTTCTCGGTACTACGAATGATGCTCGGTACAAGAAATTCCTACGGAAAACCGTACTGAAGATATGCCGCTCCCTTTACGAGGTAGTTGCAGATCGAGCTCGTGAACTTAACTTGTATACCTATGAGCTTCGTCATGGTTCAAAAGCAGAGACTATGTTTTTGGGTGAAGCCGATATTCCTGCAGAGAACGTACTATGGAAAGAGCTACTAATTTTTTTTATGAACACAAAGGAATCTTCAGGTTATTTGGAGTTCCTTCGAAACATTACTCCGCTAGATTTCGATCCAGCTCTTGTCGATGAATATCTGGATTGTTTCCAGTCGGATGCTGCCAAGGCCTTTGTTATAGATGAGCTTGAGCATTACTACGAGGAAATGAGTAATGCAGGCGAAAGACTAAAAATGATGGATGTGATCGGCAGTTCTGGTGTCTATTTTGATGAGCCTGATGATGAAGAGGATTTGAGTGAATGATATGTCATCGCCCAACAATACGCTCCAGCCGACGTCGTTATGTATTCTTGTAATGAAGAGGTTCGATCTCAGAAGTTTATAATGGATTTTCGCTCTAACCCCATACGTATGTAGAGATCGCAATGAAGCCAAGTTATCTATATGTATTGGTGCACCCTTCCGATCCGGACCTTTACAAGATCGGACAAACTACCCGTCACCCCGAGCAGCGATTGGCCGCGCACAATAGTAACTACGAGGAATACACGGGCAAGATCGTCAAAGAGACTGGTCAGAAATGGGAGCTTAAGACATACATTGCCGTCCCTGATCCATATTGGGCCGAAACAGTTTTTTGGGGAGCAACGCCTTTTGCAGATATCCCGTTTCGACAAGGAATTGAAGTTGAAAAAATGGAATGGGAATGGGTACAGGCTGGTTTGGAGGCAGTAAAGAAAGCTGGTGTACGACCGCCACCCAAGCCATTGCCCGACTATGTTTATGCTTATACTGCATGGATGAACAAGCGACTGGAAGGACGTGACATAACCCTTATAGGGAGTGTTAAAAGTATGGTGTCTGGAAAAGCTACCTTTCGATGCGGCAAAGGTCATGAATGGCGGACAAGATCCGCTTATGTAGCAGAAGGTGAAGGTTGTCCGCAATGTGGGATCGGCAATAGGGAACCAGAAGAAATTTGGCAGGCGGCAAAACTGGGCTACCTTGTTCTGTTGATACATCCTGATAAGCCAGGGTTTATTAAAATCGGACTCACATACAACACACTAAAACAATGTTATGAAGGAAATGTCTGGGAAGACTGGGAGGTACATCGCTATCGATTTGTTGAGGAACCCGTTTTAGCTGAAACATTAATTTGGGAGTTGTTAGGCCAGCCTCTGCCAAATGATCGCGAACCGATTAAAATAGATTTGAGCTTAGCAGAACAGGCATTCCGCGACTTAATTCCACAACTGCATCACGAGATTGCCTTGGTGGAAAAGAAAAAAGAAGACGTACTGAAAACTCACTGAACAAAAGTGAAATGGAATAAAACACATAACAATGCGTCCCAGCCGGCGCTAAAAAGCGGTGTGTCTGGGCATAGACGTTCGCTCGCCATGCGGTCGAGCGAACGTGGCCGCGGATTGAGCACCCGCTTGTCCGCCCGCAGAGGGCGAAAAAGCGGCTGGAGCAGATACTCCGCACCGTAAAATAAATTTTCTACCGCGGAGCACTGCTCATCGGCGGCCACGTTAGATTTCAGGGGAGTATCATGGACATATCAGGAAAGACCATATGGCAGCAAGCCGCGGGGGACACTGATCGTGACTACTCGGAATTGTGTTTAAAGTGGGGCGTCATTTTGAATGGACCTGGTTATGCAGGTAAGTGGCCTGATTGCGAAGCTCCTCTTCGCAATGATGCTTGTTCTGCGCGCAAGGTCACCGACCTAAGACGCTTTGCTGATGAAATGCGAGATGGCGATCTCGTTGTGCTTCGAATGGGGACAGCAACATTACTGGGCGTCGGCCAGATTGTTGGTTCCTATGAATGGGTTGACGACTTTGGCGATATTGACGGTTGGGATTTACAACATGTCAGACGCATTCGGTGGTTGTGGGATGGCCGCGGCTCTCCGAAGACATTTGACACTTATGCACTAAAGCAAGGCGATACAACACAAAAGCTGAATATCGGTCAAGTGACTGAGTGGGTTTCTCAGCTTGACATCCCTGAGAAAGCGTTTTCTGCTCACGTGCCAACGTTGCCAGTCCCCAGACAGAACGACATATCTGTCGAATTGGTTTCAGAGTTTTTGTTTGACCACGGTGTTGCAAGTGCCTCCATAACGCACCTCTTACAAGAGATTGGAGAACTTACTCGTATCGCCAAGTGGTATCAGCGCTCTAACAAACCATCGGAACACGAAACAGTTGCGTATCTTGTGGTCCCGTTATTGCGCGCGCTGGGTTGGACGCCACAGCGGATGGCAGTAGAATGGAACCACGTTGACGTGGCGCTATTTGAGCAACTTCCCAGGAGTGACAACACCCTTCGGGTTGTTGTCGAAGCCAAGAAGATGGATAGCTCCTGCCTCTCGGCATTATCGCAAGCCATGTCTTACGCGACCGGCAAATCCATATGCAGTCGATTGATTGTCACGGACGGGCTTCGTTATGGTATTCACATTCGCAACGGACTTGAACCATTTAGCCTATATGCTTACATGAATTTGGCTCGGTTAAGGGAGGCCTACCCTGTCTACGAATGCAAGGGTGCGAAGGATGCGCTTCTTGCAATGGCGCCAGAGTGGCGATCGAGCGAAATCTAACAATCTCTTCCTGCGGATCGCAAAAAGCTGAGTCCGCTGAAAAGAGCGTTAGCCGACTCTCTTTAATCAACGCCTTACGAGGAAACCTTTGAAAAACTTCTGGACTTTTTCAAAGAGCATCCACATTTCACCTCTGTGAATTCCACATCCCCCTCACTTACCTGACCAGATACTCGAACTCATAATACGGACAACGAAAACGCTTGTTCGGCACTTAGAATCCCCCCCCTTCTCCATTCAGTTTTATAAGGACGGATTCTATTGGCTGATTTTTCCTTTATTTATTGGAGAAAATAGATAAGATTTATCTAAAAATAGGGTTAAATATTTTGCAATACCTGTAAAAAATAGTAACATAATTTCTATTATATTGAATAAAATTGTTTTTAGGGTATGGAGAACCTTACGAATCAAAGACGGATAGCTTCACTGCACAGCGCAGTGGCTCCTTTACGGCATTTGCTTGAAAATGACTCCGTCACCGAGATTATGCTCAATGCTGACGGCCGTGTTTGGATCGATGAAATCGGGTGCGGCATGTCCTGTACCGACGTTGTCATGAGCACTGAAGAGGCTGAGCGGATGATTCGCCTTGTCGCTGCAACTTCGAATACGGAAATCAACGAACGCAATCCATCCCTTGCCGCAAAATTGCCGGGATGGGGAGCACGGTTTCAGGCTTCTGTTCCTCCAATTGTTGATCGTCCTGTTTTCGCGTTGCGCAAGCCTGCCAGAATGGTGTTTACGCTTGACGATTACGTGCAGCGGGGCATTATCAGTCCGGAACCTGCACGCTTGCTTGAGCTTGCCGTAAAATCAAGAAAAAACATTCTGATCGGCGGTGGCACGGCATCCGGAAAAACAACTTTTGCCAATGCCTTACTGCAGATTGTCGCTGGCACGCAAGACCGGGTTTACATCGTTGAAGACAATCCTGAGTTGCAGTGTTCAGCAGAAAACATGCTCCAGATTCTGGTGCAGGCATCATCATATACCCATCAGAGAGCGATAAAAGATGCATTGCGTTACCGCCCGGACAGGATTATTGTCGGCGAAGTAAGGGACGGCGCAGCACTTGATCTCCTGAAAGCATGGAACACCGGTCATCCCGGTGGTTTGGCAACCATACATGCCAATGATCCTGCAGGCATGCTTGACCGTCTGGTTCAGCTTGTCGAAGAGGTTGTCCCGAAAGCTCCCCGGTACCTTATCGCTGAATCCGTGGATATCTGCGTGCATATCAAGCGTGACAGGAGCCACCCCGCAGGGCGATGCATCAGCGGCATTGTCAGGGTAAACGGTCTTGATGAGCGGGGGCAGTGGGTGCTTGAACCTTTACATGCCAGCCCGCAAACAACGTTTCATGTACAGGGGCTTAGCCAATATGGTTTATATGACACGGATGAAATAATTCCGGTCTGAAAGAGGTGTTATTCCATTGAATCAACCAATCACTTGAAATGACAAGAGTATGAATAAGAGACTTCTTCTATTCGGTCTGCTGTTTTTTGCAGCCAATACCGCACTTGCTACTTCCACTGGAATGCCTTGGGAGACACCTTTGAATCAGGCGCTCGATTCCCTGACCGGACCCGTCAGCCGGGTGTTCGGTGCCGTTGCTTTTATCGCATTGGGTTTCGGCCTTGCCTTCAGTGACGGCGGCGGGGTCATGAAAAAAGCGCTCTGGGTGCTGTTCGGTCTTTCCATTGCCTTCAATGCGGTGTCATGGGGGCTGAGCTTTATGGGGTTCAGCGGAGGTCTGACGGTATGATCGAAGGTTACGAGGTTCCCGTTCATCGTTCACTGAGCGATGTCATTCTGCTTGGTGGCGTGCCGAGAACTCCGGCCATCCTGCTCTGGACAACGGCAACTGCTCTCGGGTTCGGGATGCAGCAGATATGGGTTGTGCCGATTGCTATGGCACTGCATATGCTGCTTGCCACGCTAACCCGCAAAGACCCGTTTTTTTTCGATGTTTTTTTGCGTGCCCTGAAATCTCCGAAAATTCTCTATCCCTGACCGGATATGTTCAGTCTCAAGCAATACAGGGAACCCTCGAACCGGCTTCCGGATTACCTGCCTTGGGCGGCGCTTGTCGCTCCCGGTGTCGTGCTGCAGAAGGATGCAGCCCTGCAGAAAACAATCGCGTTCCGAGGGCCCGATCTTGCAAGTTCCTCTTCATCAGAACTTGCTTCGGCTGTCGCCCGGCTTAACAACGCCCTCAAGCGTCTTGGTTCCGGCTGGTCTCTTTTTATCGAAGCGCAGCGATTCGAGCACTCCGAATACCCCGTGTCACATTGGAGGAATCCGGCGGCATGGCTGCTCGATCTTGAACGCAGGGGGCAGTTCGAGGAGGCAGGATCGCATTTCGAATCAGCCTACTTCATGACCTTTGTCTGGAAGATGCCGGGCAGTCAGAGCCGGAAATTCTCAAGCCTTTTCTATGACGATCAGGAGCAGAGTGAACCCGTGTTTGACAACGATCGGGATCTCGATCAGTTTCTCAAGCAGATGCATGAGATTATGGATATCCTTGCCGGAGTCTTTGTGGAAGTACATGAACTCGATGACCATGAGACCCTGACCTATCTGCACAGCACCATTTCCACCAATCGTCATATGGTGATGGCTCCCGAAACTCCCATGTATCTCGATGCCCTTCTGCCTGATCAGGCGCTGACGGTGGGGGACATCTGCATGCTCGGTGATCATTTCATTCCGACCATCACCTTTACCGGATTCCCCTCGACATCACTGCCGGGGATGCTCGATGAGCTGAACCACCTGCAGATCGAATACCGCTGGGTGGTGCGCTACCTCTCGCTTGACAAAGAAGAGGCCAGAAAAGAGATCGAGAAGTACCGTCGCCAGTGGTGGGGAAAACGCAAGAGCCTTTTTACCCTCCTGAAAGAAGAGGCTACCAAGGAGCCGTCGGCGCTGCTCGACAGTGCGGCAGCCAACAAGGCAGCCGATGCCGACGCAGCCTTGCAGGAGCTGGGAGACGATCTGGTATCGTTCGGTATCATGACCTGTACGGTAACGGTCAGCCACGGCGATCTTCAGGAAGCCATGCGCCGCATCAGGAGAGTGAAGCAGGTGATACAGAGCCGTGGATTTGTGGTAAAGGAAGAGAGCCTCAACAGCAAGGAGGCATGGCTCGGCAGCATTCCGGGGCACGTCTATGCCAATGTTCGCCGTCCGGTCATCAGCAGCCTCAATCTCGCCCATATGATGCCGCTTTCCGCCATCTGGGCCGGTGAATCCTGCAATCGGCAGCTCCTTGAGAAAACCGGCAGCGGCATGGCGCATATCATCTGCTCTACCACCGGCAGTACTCCGTTCCGGTTGAACCTCAATATCGGCGATGTCGGCCATACCCTGATTGTCGGGCCGACGGGTGCAGGCAAATCAACACTGCTTTCGATGCTTGCCCTGCAATGGCTACGCTATCCCGGAGCCCAGGTCGTTATTTTCGACAAAGACCGTTCTTCCCGTTCCGCTACCCTTGCCGTGCAGGGAGACTACTACGAACCGGGCAGCGAACGGGCGGCCCTTGCCTTTCAGCCGCTTGCGAACATCGATGAATCGTCCGAACGGATATGGGCTTCAGAGTTCATTCTGCTTCTCCTGAAAGAACAGCATCTTCAGGATACTCCGATCCTGAAAAAAGAGATCGACGATGCGCTTCAGAGCCTCTCATCAAGCGACCGTGAGCATCGCACCATGACGGTTTTCAGCGATCTGGTGCAGAGCCGGGAGATCCGCGATGCCTTGAGACCCTACTCAATGCAGGGCAACTACGGTGAAATCTTCGATGCCGATACCGACACCATTCAGGATGGCGACTGGCTGACCATAGAGATGAACGCACTGATGAGCATGAGTTCCGAGGTAGTCATTCCGGGACTCTTCTATCTCTTTCACCGGGTTGAACAGCGGTTCGACGGAAGGCCGACCCTGCTCATTCTCGATGAGGCGTGGCTCTTTCTCAAGCACCCGATATTCATGGGGCAGTTGCAGAACTGGCTGAAAACCCTGCGCAAAAAAAATGTCTATGTCGTCTTCGCCACGCAGGAGATTGCCGACGCGGCGGAATCGCCCATCATGGCAACCATCCTTTCGGCTTGCCATACCAAGATCTATCTGCCCGATGACGAGGCGCTCACTCCAGCCATGACCGACTCATACCGGAAGTTCGGGCTCAGTGACACGGAAATCACCCTGCTCGCAACAGCCCAGAAAAAAAGGGACTACTATTACCGCTCCGTGAAAGGGAGGCGCCATTTCACCCTGAACATGGGGCCGGTCGCACTGGCCTTTGCCGCACTTTCGAATCCCGACGACCAGCAGTTCATGGACTCCATCGAGCGTGAGCTGCCCAAAGTTGAGCATGCAGCGGCACTCCTGAGATACCGGGGGCTTGACTGGGCCGTGAAACTGCTGGAAAAGGGAAGAACACAATCAACACTGCAATCATGAACAGGAGGATGCCATGAACCATACGATGAAAAAGAGATTGAAAACCATGATGCTGGGGGGCTTGTTATTGACCGGCAGCGTTGTTGTTCCAGTACACCATCAGGAAGCGCAAGCAGCGCTTACCGTGATCGACCTGACAAACCTCAAGCAGAACACTCTGACCGCAGTCAGAACGGCCGAACAGATAAAGAACCAGATTGAGCAGATCAGGAACCAGGTAAAGTCTCTGCAAACACTGCCCGGTTCAACTTTCGGCCCGGTGAAGGCCATCTATGAAGGCAACATGAACGAACTGAACGGCCTGCTTTCCGATGTGCAGGGCATCAGTTTCGACCTGAACAAAATCGATGGCCAGTTCGACCAGTTGTTCCCTGAAGGCAAATGGGACAAGATCGATTTCAATAACTACGAACAGTATTACCGGGACTGGAACAAGGAACTCTCTGAAGCGGCAAAGACTGCCATGAAAGCGCAGAGCGTTATCCAGCGTTCACAGGCATACAACAACGAAGCTGCCGCAATCCTGAACCGGTCGTCCGCGGCTGATGGAGATGTCCGTCAGCTTCAGTCAACCAACCAGATGCTTGGGCTGATGGCCGGGCAATTGAACGGTCTGACGGAAACGCTTGCCCTCAATGCACGGGTTAGTGCTATGGCGGCAGCAAGTTCAGCCCAGAAGGAAGAGGCTGAACGGGCATTTTCCATGCAGATGTGGAGTGGTTACAGTGACTGGAAATCAACAGGCTCGAAGTACACAAACATGCCGAACCTTAAACAATAAGAGGAGAACCTGTCATGGTACGCAACTATGTCATACTCGGTGTCATTATCGCGATGATCTTTTTTGCCGTCGGGTGCAAGGGACAAAAATCCGCAGCCCCGGAACCGCAGAAGGTGGAACAGGGCAAAAAATCCAATGATCTCTGGAAAGGGTACGGTGACTACAAGTCATCAGGCCCGAAATACAAGAATATGCCCGATCTCAAGAAATAGGCAATCGCTGACGCATGAATCCCGGTATTCTTACAGAGACGCTCAACCACTTTCTTGCCGTGTTCGGAGCGGGCTGGTCAAATCTCCAGCCTGCCATCAACGGGCTTACGGGCGTGCTGTTGAGCATTGAAATCGTGATGATCGGTCTCTGGTGGGCACTGGGAGGCGGGGAGCAGCTTGTCGCGGTGATGAAGAAGCTTCTCTATCTCGGAGTCTGGATGTGGATTGTGAGGTCGTTTCCTGCCTTGTCCAATGCGTTTGTCCAGTCCCTTATCCATGCCGGGCAGATTGCCGGCGGGGGCGGAGGGCCAAGCCTCTTCGATCCCTCGAAAATCATTGAATACGGATTGACAACCACCGCTCCTCTCGTTGAAAAAATCAGTGGCATCGGTATCACGGAGATCGTCAACGGCCTTGTGCTTGCCCTGACCTACATCGGCATCATGCTGGCCTATATCCTCATTGCCTGGCAGATCTTCTATGCCGTGCTTGAGTTCAATCTGCTCGCTGCCGTTGTCGGGATCTTTCTGCCGTTCGGTTTTTTTGAACCAACCAAATTCCTTGCCGAGAAAGCCATCGGAGCCATCGTTTCCTCCGGTGTGAAGCTCATGGTGCTTGCCTTTATCATGTCGGTGATCGAGCCTACGCTCTCCACGCTGGCTTTTTCTGGCGATCTGAACTTTACGGAAATCTGGAGTGCTCTCCTGACAGTCGGCGCCGTTGCCTTTCTTGCATGGAATGCACCGGGTATTGCCGCCGGTCTGCTGGCTGGCAGTCCGAGCTTGAGTGCTGGAGCAGCCCTGCAGAATGCCGTTGTCGGAGGTACCGGAGTTGCGCTTGCGGGAATGGGGGCATACGGGCTTACAAAGATGGCTGTTGAAAAGGTCGGTGCTGGAGTGGGTGCTGCAAGCCAGATGATCGGTTCTCGTTTCGGATCCAGTGGTGGCGATACTCCGAAATCCGGTGGAGATTCCGGTGCTGGCGGCCAATCAGGTTCAACCGGTTCACCGGCAGGTGGTTCGTCGCCGTCATCAGGTACGTCGACTTCCGACAGGGGAGGTTCTTCTGAACAGAAAGATGAACATCAGGATAAAGGAAAAGCTCCAAACTGGGCAAAGACTGCCCTTCACGCCATGCATACACCCGAAGAGGCCCGTCCGTCAGGCGGCAGTGCAACACCTCGATTGTAACATCAACATTTGATCAAGCATGAAAGCAACAACACGAACATGGAACCCGAAAGGGGAACTCGATACACCCTACAAGCGGGCAAAGCAGGAGTGGGATGACCGGATAGGAAGTGCTGTCGTCCAGGCAAGGAACTGGCGATTGGCTGCATTTGCCATGCTCTTTTTTGTCGCCATGCCTGCCGTAATCGGAATGATCTATGTAGGATCCCTTCCCAAGAAGGTGCCGCACATTGTCGAAGTGGCAAAGGACGGCAGCGCTCTCTATCGCGGAGAGGTAGGGGAAGCCTGGGCTTCATACAAACCATCCGATCCCTCGATCAAGTATCATCTGCAGCGCTTCATTCAGGATACCCGGATGATCAGCTCCGATGGTGTTGTGGTCAAGAAGAACTGGCTCGATGCCTACAAGCTGGTCACGGCAAGCGGCTCAAACACCCTGAATGCCTATGTCCAGAAAGATGATCCGTTCATCCGGCTGGCAACCGAACGGGTGAGTGCCGAAGTGCTTTCCATGGTGCCGATTTCCTCGGACAGTTGGCAGGTGGACTGGAAAGAGTCCACGTGGGGAGTGCATGGAGAACCGCTTGGGGAGAGTTACTGGAGAGGCATTTTCAGGATTGTCCTGAAACAGCCCCAGACCGATGAACAACTGACGGCAAACCCGATAGGACTCTATATCGACGAGTTTCACTGGTCACGAATCAACCGATAACAACATCGCATCATGAAGAGATCGACAACACTGCTTGCTGCAGCGCTGATGGTCACCGCCATAACCGGTGACACCCTTGCAGGAGAAAAGAGAAGACCGTGGAACGTGATCGAGAACGCCAACAGGGAGTCGGCACAGAACCCTGACAGCTATGGCTATCATAACGCTATCATGCGCTACGATTTTGAAGACGGTGAGCTTTATCAGGTCTACGCTGCTCCGCTGAAGCTGACCGATATTCAACTCGAACCGGGAGAAAAACTGCTCGGTGATCCGGTGTCGGGTGATACCGTGCGCTGGATCATCGGCAGAAGCAAAAGCATGGCCAACGGTCTTGAGCAGGAGCACATCTATCTCAAACCGACCAGACCGGGACTGCATACCACGCTCAGTCTCAATACCAGCCTGAGAACCTACCATATTGAGCTGACCAGCTATGAAAACACCTATATGGCAGCAGTTTCGTGGAATTACGAACAGTACAACCTCCGCCAGCTCAAGGCTGTTGAAAAGAGTGCCACCGAATCCCATGTGAACCTTGCATCGCTGGATTTCGGGTACAGGGTAGAGGTGAAAAAGGGATCGAGGCCCTCATGGCTGCCGGTAAAGGTATTCGATGACGGCAGGAAGACCTTTGTGCAGTTTCCGGAAGCCATGCTCTCGCGCGAAGCGCCGGTGCTCTTTGTGGTAGGGAAGTCCGGAGAGGTGCAGCTCGTGAACTACCGGGTAAAGAACGATTACTATATCGTTGACCGGCTGTTCGAAAAGGCTGAATTGAGAGCCGGGGAGAAGGGCGATATGATTGTCCGGATAACGAAACAGTAAAAGGATCGACCCATGAGCAATGAACGTCAGGAAGAGCTGGAGGAGCAGCAGAGTGTTGATCCGCATGCATCGAAAATACCGTCCGACGATCCCCGGCTTCAGATACCGAAAACAAGGAGCCGCACACTGAAAAAAGGGCCGGTGATCGCCCTGACTGTGGTTCTGGTCGGAGCGATTTTTCTGGCGATCATGATGGCTGTGCAGCCTCCCAAAAAAGCCGTGAAGGCGGAGAAAAAGGATGAAACTTCAGTATCCAACCAGCTTGCGATACCGGATATCATCAGGCAGGGCCCCGACAACAATAAACCGGTGACGCTGCCGGATACTTCGATCACCGCTTCGGTTCCCGATAACGTGCCGGAACTGGGCAAGCCATTGCCCGGTGATCTCGGTCATGCGATGGTGAATAAGCAGAACGGCCGGTATCAGGGGAGTGGTTCATCGCAGCAGTATAATCAACCAGATCCGGCTGAACAGGAACGTCATGCAGCCGTGACTTCAAGTCCGTTCTTTGGGGGTACGGCAAGTGCTGCAACACCGGTCAGTTCAGGCAGCAGCTTCCCTGCCGGTAGTACTGATACCGCACAAGGCACTACTCAGGCATCTACCTACGGGCGTGACCAGAACAACCAGGCACGCAAGAACGAGTTCTTTGCAAACGGGGGAGGGGAAGAGAAGGAGTATGTTTCGAAACCCATGAAAAAAGCGGCAAGCCGTTATGAAGTGAAGGCAGGATCGGTGATTCCGGCCATTCTGGTTACCGGGATTGTCTCCGATCTGCCTGGGAATGTCATCGCCATGGTCAAAGAGAACGTGTACGATACTGTGAGTGGCGATTATCTGCTGATTCCGCAGGGAACAAGAGTGTTGGGGCGATACGACAGCATGGTGAGTTACGGCCAGAAACGGGTGCAGGTGAGCTGGACAAGGATGTTACGCCCTGATGGATCGTCCATCGTGCTGGAGAATATGCCGGGTGTTGATCTGGCCGGCAACGCAGGATATAAAGGCAAGGTCGATAACCATTTCGACCGGCTGGTCGGCGGTGTGGTGCTCTCTTCGCTCCTCTCGATGGGAGCTACGGTATCGCAGGGAACCTCTACCGACGAAGCAAGCATGACCACCCAACAGCGCATGGCTGCCAATGTCGGCGACGAGATCAGCAGCACAAGAAGTCAGATAACAAAAAAGAACCTGGATATTCAGCCGACCCTGAACATCAGGGCAGGCAATACCGTGAACATTCTCGTCAACAAGGATATGATTGTTGACCCATACGAAAACTAAAGACAACTCGGAATATGATTGATCTCGATATTCAGGTGCAGAGCGAACCGGTTACCCGGAGGTTCAGGCTCAGGAAGGAAGTCTCGGAGGAGTTTGATCTCTACGTGAAGGCCGCACAGGAAAAGACGAAGGGAGCTGATGAGTCACTGGTGCTTGAGGCGATCCTGAGGAATCATCTCAAGCGAGATAAGGGCTTTCGGGCTTGGCTGCAGCAGCGTGAGCATCAGAGTCAGTCAAGTCCTTGAAGGGGCATTACCTTGTCTCTAATCTAACCGGCACCCTCCTGCAGTATGTGAAATTGCTTATTCTGATATTTCAACCCCTTCTGCAAACAGCTCTCTTTTCAGTCTCCCGGCACAAGCCCTGTTGATAGATGCATCAAATGGGAACGCGTGCGCGTTTTTTAGATGATATCGGCTTAAATCAGGTGAAAACGTTTAAAAAGGGTACGATAGAATCGTATCTTTTACCTTGCGTAATCTATTTTTGAACGGGTTCAGTTTTTCAATTACCCACTATTGAGGAGCTCGAGAAATGGTCGAGATTGAGGACCGTTGGTTATCGATCCATGAGATTTGCAGTCACCTTGGTGTTAGTAAGGACACCGTTTATAAGTGGATTGACAAACATGCCATGCCGGCCCATCGTATGGGACGTCTCTGGAAATTCAGGAAGGATGATGTAGACAGATGGGTGAAAGCTGGCGGCGCCTCAGAACAAGGCAGGACAACTCCCGAAAGTGCTACGGGGACAAACAAAAGTGAATAGTTTTATGATCGAACAAGAACAAGCCACTGACGTAAGGGCTCAAGAGGTGTCGAATGCCTAAGCTCTCTTTAGCAAAACTCGAACGGCATCTCTATGGCGCTGCTGATATCCTGCGTCGCGAAGGCATGGATGCGGCCACGTATAAAGATTTTATTTTTGGGCTGCTCTTTCTAAAGCGCTGCTCCGATGTCTTCGATGCTGAGCGTGAGGCTGTGGTAGGAAAAAAGGTAGAGCAGGGAATGCTCAGGGATGCCGCTGAAGAAGGATACGGAGAAAATCCGGACTTTTTCGATGGATTCTTTGTCCCGCAGCGTGCCCGTTGGTCGTATCTGGAAAGCAAGCTTAATGATGCTGACGTTCAATATGGCGCTGTGCTCGACAAGGCCTTGTCGGCCTTGAGTGAATCCAATGAGTCGCTTCAGCATGTGCTGGATCACATCCAGTTCATGAAGGTTCAGAGCAACAAACGCATCGTTTCGGATGAAGCATGCAGGGAACTTGTGCGTCACTTCAACCGCTATCGTCTTCGCAGCGAGGACTTTCAGTTTTCCGATCTGCTCGGCTCCGCCTATGAATTCCTCATCAACATGTTTGCAGAATCGGCAGGCAAGAAAGGCGGTGATTTTTATACTCCCCGTGATGTGATTCGCCTCATGGTCAGAATTCTGAATCCGAAGCCGGGAATGAGCATTTACGACCCGACTTGCGGTTCCGGTGGTATGCTGATCATCAGTCGCGAGTATATTGAGCAGTCCGGCGGTGATCCCAGCAACCTTCGCCTTTGTGGTCAGGTGAACGACGCCTCGGCTTGGTCCATCTGTAAAATCAACATGCTCCTGCATGGCGTTCGTGGTGCGGATATCAAACTGGAGGATACACTGCTTCATCCGATGCACCGCGAGGGTGGTGAGCTCGAACGTTTTGACCGTGTTATCGCCAATCCGCCATTCAGCCAGAACTACACGAAGAGCAGTATGGAGTTCCGCGAACGATTTCGTTGGGGATGGTGCCCGACTTCCGGAAAAAAAGCGGATCTGATGTTTGCCCAGCACATGCTGGCGGTTTGTAGACCTGGAGGCATGTTGGCGACAGTCATGCCGCATGGCGTGCTTTTCCGTGGCGGGGCTGAAAAAGAGATCCGGAAAAAATTTCTTCAGCAGGATCTGATTGAGGCAGTTATCAGTCTACCCCCTAATCTTTTTTATGGAGCGGGCATTCCTGCCTGCATCCTGATCATGCGCCCCAATGTTTCCGGTCAGGCGCCCAGCCTGTTTAAACCCGAAAACCATCGCCTGCGTGTACTGTTTATCAACGCTGACGCTGAATATCTGGCAGGTCGTGCGCAGAATTACCTGCGTCCAGAAGATATAGAAAAAATTGCATCTACGTTTGAGCGGTATGATGAGGTTCCGGGTTATTCCAGAATCGTGACACTCGACGAGATTGCTGATGAGGCTAATGACTATAACCTCAACGTCCGCCGGTACGTAGACAATTCACCGCCGCCGGAACCTCATAATGTCCGTGCTCATCTTGCCGGTGGCATACCGGTTGCCGAGATCAAGAATCGGGTAAGGCTCTTCGAATCTCTTGGAGTTGAAGCTGACGTGCTGTTTGCCGAGAGACCCAATGATGGCCGTTATCGTGATTTCAAAGAGGAAGTTTCCGAACGACCTGTAATTGCCAGATTCATAGAAAACGATATCGGGTTGAAGAGACGGACAGCAGCGCTCAAGGATGCGCTAACAGAGTGGTGGGCGTCTCACACCGGAAGTATTATTGCTCTACCGCAAGGCCGCAATCTCAACGCGGTGCGTTCGGAATTTCTTCAAGGGTTTGCCGAGGCATTGCTGGCGCTCGGAGTACTGGGAAAGTTCAAATTATCCGGCGTCGTCGCCACCTGGTGGTCAGAGAGCTTGCCGGACTTCAAGACCCTGATGGAAAATGGTTTTTGCGGTGTAATTGATGGCTGGATCGACGCCATCGCCGATGCGGTGGAAGATGATGATAACGTCGGACCAGCATTTGACCCCTTCAGTCATAAGCTGGTCAAACGCATTATGGCTGATTATCTCCAGCAGATTGATGATGCCAGGGTTGATGTTGCACGTCTGAAAGGCGAGAAAGAGGCTTTTGAACTAAGCAATCCGCCAGATGATGCCGATGACGAAGAACTTGCATCCTGGAACTATGCCAAGGAGTTGGAGCGCCAGATAAAGGAGCTTAAAGCAGAGTTCAAGGATACCATAAAAGAGCTGGCCAGACTGGAGAAGGCGTCCGTGAAAAAGAATGCAACCGAGGTTAATCGACGAGTTGCTGCTGCTGCCCGGCTTGCACTGCAACCATATTTTGACCAGTTGGGGGCTCTTGATGTGGAGTTGGCTCCCTATGGGCAGATCAAGATAGATCTCTCTGCTGCTCGGGCTACATTCCGTGCACTTACCAATACATTCGTGGATGAGCTGAAAATGCTTTGTACAGCATTAAGCGCTGATGAGAAGCAGGTTCTGGTGCTCGAACTTTTTGCCCAAGACCTTCAAAACGGACTTGATATTGCTGTCAGGGAGAAGGAGCAAGAGTTGGTGCGGTTCATTGAAAATCTATGGGACAAGTATTATGTAACATTGACAGAGTTGAAAGATAGTCGTCAAGACATTGAGGGGTTGTTAAATGACATGCTTTTAAGGATGAATTATAGATGAAGACAACTTTTGAGATACAAATCCCTGAAGGCTGGGAGTCGTGTGATCTTCATGATTTTGGTGTGCTAATTGGCGGCGGGACACCTTCACGCTCTCAAATGGCTTACTGGAAAGGTTCGATACCTTGGGCATCAGTAAAAGATTTTAATGACGAGCAGGTATTTCTCTACGATACTGAGGAACATATATCTTTGGAGGGTCTTGCGAGTAGTGCAGCCAATCTTGTTCCTGAAAATACTCCTGTCATTTGCACAAGAATGGCCGTAGGGCGTTGTGCTTTGACTACGAGGCCTACAGCAATAAACCAAGATTTGAAGGCTTTTTTATTGAAAAAAGGTTTAGATAGACGATTTTTCATTCGTCTTCTGCGATATAATGGTCCTCAACTGGATAAGATTAGTGTTGGATCAACGGTTCGCGGGATTACTATTGGAGATCTTTTATCGCATAAGGTACTGAGACCTCAGAATAATGACGAGCAAACCCTTATTGCTTATGTTCTTGACAGCATCGACGAGGCGATTTCTAAAACAGAGGCGGTGATTGCGAAACTCAAGCAGGTGCGGGCAGGCATGTTGCACGACCTGTTGAACTACGGCCTCGATGAACACGGCCAGCTTCGTGATCCGATTGCGCACCCGGAGCAATTCAAAGTCTCGCCGCAGGGCCTTATTCCGAAGGATTGGGGTTTCGGACCCTTTAGTGAAATAGCGATTGTAAATCCACCCAAGCCAGTGATAAGAATTAGTCCTGTCAGCACTATTTCGTTTATTCCTATGCAGGACATTGATGAAGAAGGTAGCTGGATTTATAGGCAAACCAAGAAACTTATTGATTGTGGTGTTGGATATACCCCATTTATTGATGGTGATGTGCTTTTTGCCAAAATTACGCCATGTATGGAAAACGGCAAAGGATGCCATGCGAGAAACCTTGTAAATGGATATGGCCTTGGTTCAACTGAATTTCATGTATTGCGTTCAAAAACGAACTCCTCTGATAGATTTGTGTTCCACTGGTCAATGACCAAACGAATGCGAACTAAGGCTCTTGCTTATATGACCGGTTCGGCTGGTCAGCAAAGAGTTGAGGCGGGCTTTTTCAGTTTATTTGATATTCCTATACCTCCTTTTGGAGAACAGAACTTGATAGCAAATCAGCTTGATGAAACGGATAAACAGATCGAAACTTCCAGGAAAGAATTGAGCAAAATCAAGGCAGTGAGGATTGGTATTCAAGATGATCTGCTCACCGGTCGGGTCCGTGTTCCGGAAACGGTATCATTTCAGGAATCCAAACAATGATCCAGAAAATTGACCATATCAGGAGTTTTGGGATCTATCGCAATTTTCAATGGGGTAGTCTTCCTACATTTACCAAGTTCAATCTAATATACGGCTGGAACTACTCAGGGAAAACTACCCTCTCAAGGTTGTTCCAACTTTTGGAAGAACCAGAAAAAATTACCA
>JAPLFE010000097.1 GCA_026390855.1 Chlorobiales bacterium
GCGTTTTAACGGTGTCCTCATAGTCCTTTCGGTTAGTTTTGGTTTGCACCGTTAAACTACGAAGGACTATGGGTGTTATTTTACGCCAAACTGCCGGTTCTTATTTTCCGAAATATGCTGGTTCTTAATTTCCGTTTACAACAGTATGCAGATGTACTTTATTACGGATATAACGATCCCAATACTCACCCATCCAAAGGTTAATCCCGGGAACGCCGAGCCCCAGCTCGGCATTATATATCACTACCCAGTCACCAGCACATAATTCCCATAAAAACACAGTGTTATGCCGAGCTGGGGCTCGGCGTTCCCGGATAGGATTTTTTCACGCATACCGTTGCACCACCTCTGGCCTCACCCGCCATTCACCGGAAAGCATCTTCTGCATTAACCCACGTTTTCTGGGATTTATATTTTTCAAATAATTGCTTGATAAAATCTATTTCCTGCCGAACACGATCAATATTTGACTGACATCTTCTCCGAGGCGGCAGCAATACTTTCTTGATTAGAAAGTGTAGCTGTTTTTGTTTGACTATTTTATTACGGAATCAATTCTTGTTGAACGCTTACCCTATAAGGTAAATAAAGGAAGAGGGCATAAAAAGCCCGTCATGTCCTGATCATTTTCTTTTGTCAGCCCTGCGCAAGGTCGCGGGCTCTCTGATTTTCTTAGTGCGGCACGCGGTGTGGCTGGGGAGCCTGGTGTAGCAAGTTCAAATTTGACGGAAGCCCTTATTTATAAATAAGTAACTCCATATAAAAAATTATTATAGAGCGACTCTTAAATTGACAAAGAAACTATAACCGAACGCTTATATCCAATCGGATAGCTTTTCTAAAATATAACCATCTGATTCATTGTGTTATTCACATCATTATCATTATACTTCGTTCGCAAACATCACCAGAGATAGCATCTCCGGTCCGACGCTCCGAAAGGAGCGTTTCTTTTTTCTACCCGTGTAGGCGAAAATTTGATTTCTACACATTTCGGTAATTAAGAGTCCCGAGTTAAGATCGCTTAATGTACTTCATTCCGTTCACAAACTGAGGCCATCTCTGTTGACATAAAGCGTTGGGTTAATGTCAGGTAAGGGGGGCTTATGATGGATGAAATTACTGAATCATCAAAAAGTTGATAGCTGTCTCCGTTAATCGAAAGCCCAAGATCAACTGTCTTAGTGAGCATTTTTTTGATTTTAAGGATAAAATTCCCATCACTCATTGATTAATGTTTCTATTACATAGACTTTATTTATTAGGTAATAAATATCTAGAAAGAGTTTTGAATCGATATAACAACCCAGCAGACAACTCAACCCTAAGAGTATATATTAAGGAAGATTATGTAATAATACTCATAATACGCAAAATATTAAACTGAATCTTGTTTTTATTACAGCAACCCGCCATGTAGAGTTACAGAATTATGATTTGGTTGATAAGATAGATGCTAAGTGGGATCAAGCAAAGGCAACACAAATATAGCTTACTACAGGAGATATATCTAGTTAACTTATAGCATAAAAATAGTTTAATTATACATAATCAACACCATACAACAAACATTATACCAAGATAAGCTCCAGAACATCCAAGAGTATAACCCTATTTGAACAGAGATTCAACCCACTCAATTGCCTCAGGGTATTCTTCAGTATCAAGAACAAACTCCTGACCTATACGGGCACTCTGCAAAATTGTGCGCCCATTCTTCTTTGACCAGATTTTTTCAGAAGATGGATGATAAGTCATAGGCGTTTTGGGAGGATCAATAGGATAAAACCATTCCGGAAGTTCCCATAGAGAGCGCTTATATTGATTTGGTTTGGTTAAACGCAACTCATCTCGAAAGTTCTTAAAAACCCCTCCACCAGGAAAAGATCCTTTTACGCTGTCTATTTCAAGATTGTCTTTAGCAACATATATAGTGTTATTATGAGGTTCTGGGGGATTTAATCCTTTTTCACAATGTGGATGATATTCTGCCCACAAAGGGATAGGAGTAGGTTTAATTTGAGGTTGCCATATCTTTCCTACTTGCAACCATCCAAATATTATGTGCTGATCTTTAGCATCGCTTTTGTAACTATATTTTCCATTTACATCATTTTCTACTTCCCGAAACCAACCAAAGAAAAGAAACAAATCATCGACATCAACTTTTTGATTTTCTAAATGTTGCTGAGCAATCCCTGATTGTCCAAAAAGTTGATTCCAAGCAGGATCCCTTGGAGGATATATCTCCGAATTTAAATCTGGATCTAAATGAACCCTTCCTTTTTCCATATCACCGCCTAAGTCGCTCACAAGACTTGGAAATGTTAATCCAGGCCGTCCAGGAACAGATAACATATTATATGAAATGCTTGAATCTGCGGGAATTGGAAGGGAGATCATAAGGCCATCCTTAAATATCGGACTTGCAACCCTACCAAAAGACGAATCAAAACCTTTTCTGCTTAGTATTATTTTCATAACTAATATTTATTGAATATTAAATACAATCTAATGTATTACATCAGCAATAAAAATCTACACCTACAATCCCACATATCGATAATAGGTTGCCCGCGAAATCTTCAGTGTGCTGCAAATTTCTCCGATGCTGATACTCAAATTTTTGCTCATCTGAATGGCCATCACAGCACGCGCGCTTCACCTGCTGCAGTTTTTCTCTTGTCGTTTAAAGCTCTTCAATGGAGCAAACCTGAATTAGCCGCTACTCGAAATGTGCAAAACTTGTGACCATTAAATCGCCTATTCAGTAACCGAACGAGCAGTTTGCACGTTTAGGGCATTACTAACGATTAAGAATTTTTCCATCAATATGCTTTTTGATTATATCGACAAAAGACTCGGTGCCACTTCAAGTACCCATTGCTCATGTAATTCTGCCCACTCCTTAGAATGGGAACCAAGTTTACCTGCTTGGCGAGGGTGAACGAGAGGTAACAACTTCATGCGGGATCCAGCAATGCAAAAATCGTGTAACCGGCCATACTGATCTATGGAATCACCGTAGTCACAAAGTTTAGCTTCCGAGCCATATTGTTTCGTAAACCATCGAAGTGGCTGATCACCAAGGGTAATGAAAATATCTGGAGATGCTTCGATAACCTCCGCAACTATCTCCTCAGAGCGCGATTCGGTTAACAAAGTCTTAGGAACAGGTTGCCAACCACCATACTCTGGTAATTTCAATTCTTCCATCCGTAAATCATATGCATGAGCTAATACTTTTGCCTGACTTTCGTTCTTACAACTGTAGGGTACCAGATCACAAAGCCAAGCATCAGAACGTTGGAGTCCGAGAGGCTTAAGAAACCATTGATCAAGTGCCCGACCAGAAGGCCCGTTCAAATTATTACCAGCCGATACAAGTTTTCCTGCGCCTTGGGGTACAGATATCTCGGCGATAATCTCTTTCTCGCCATCACCTCTCCAAAAGATTTCGGGCTCAGATGCGACAGCCAGTGCTCTAATAATGGTTCGACCATCTTCACCGATCCAACGAGCATGAACAGCACTTGCGTAAACACCAAGAACGAATATCCGTTTTGGTTGGCGATCAATTTGACTCAATGTTTTAATCGGCTGGCCGAATGGAAAATTTTTAATCTCTTGCATGGCTGCCATTATAGTTAGCTATTGCTGAAATAACACAATGAAGTATAATATAGTAACTACAAATATATTATAGCATTATCTCACTCTATAATCGTCAAAAACCTGTAATACGTCGTTCGTGAAATCTTCAACGTGCTGCAAATCTCGCCGATGTGATGCTCAATTTCTTGCTCAGTTTCTTCGCTATCAGCACACGCGCATCATCCGCAGAAATCTTTGACCTGCCGCCATTACACCCACTTACTTTTACTGATAAAAGGTCAGCTATGGCGCGCTCCTGGATCAGCCGCCGCTCGAATTGCGCCAGCGTGGTAAAGATGTTGAAAATCATTTCGCCGGATGCGGTGGTGATATCGATTCCACTGTCATTGAGTGAGCAGAACCCGACTCCCCTGCTCTTCGGTTGCTCCGCAATATCGATCAGGTTCCGTAGTGACCTGCCGAGCCGGTCGTGACGCCAGACGATCAGTTTAAACTATTGTCTTTTTTTATGAGTTATTGAGGCCTCCTCCATTTATAGTCCCAATCGCGCTTTCCAATTGTAGCTGCACACCTCAACTATTGGGGTTCAGGAATCACCCCAACCTACGTGAATATTTAAGACGCCATGCTATGTCTCCTATAACACCAATCGCTTCTTTCTCTGGCACTATCTCGCTCATCCCTGGTCTCTATCACACCACTTTATTGCTTTTGTTGTGAGCATCAAGACACAAAACACGATTATTCATGATGTAAGAACATCCTTTATATTACGATCAGGTATTCAACTTTTCAGACAAAAATTTCAAGGTAAAGCTCATTGAGATTATTAGCGAATAAGGATGAACCGCATGGCGCACTTGACACCGGTGAGGACGTGTCAATAACATGCAGGGCATTTGTCCAACGATGCTGAAACGCTAGTCACACGTTGGTTTACGATAAACGCGGGATATGGTTTATCCTTTTGAGATTCCTTGTATGCAAGCCTTAACCAAGTCCACAACCTTCAAATTTTATCTCACTTAAAAGATGGGGAAATCCGATATAAAGGTCGAGGTAGGCTTGGATGGGCTATAATTTTCCTAATAAGCCCAGCGTTTGAGACCAATAGAATAAGGGCGCTCCTGGAATGTTTCTTCGTTTATTGAGAAACTGGTACTCTATGGGATCTATGCTGTACTTCATTATATCATCACCAGGCTGCCACCGTTTTATTTCTCCCCCATAACCTGTCAATATCATAGCGGACAGATACGCTGCTTTGGCAGAAGCCAATACCGCATCATCAATACGGAATGATCCATTGTAGATATATGATTTTAATTGCGTTAGGCCTCTTAATATGTGCTTAAAATCTCCATTCGGATTAAAGAACTTGCCCAGTGAGCCAATCATCAACGAGGTATTGATAATGTCGTTCAACACCGTTTCTGTTGTAATATGTCCCTCGCCCCTGTAGTTAATCTCTTTTTGTGCTGTTGTTGTAAAGGATTGAGTGAAATGATCGATGTTGGTTATCCTGTCGAACAAAATGCCAATATCGAAGAGTTGCTTCATTACCTCCATTTGTTTTTCGGTAATGCCACCGTTGGCATTTTCAACCATAAAACGAATGCCTACGGTATTTGGGGCATAAGCTATGAGTTTATCTCCTGAGATAGAATCAGTTGAAGGTATTTGAACGGTAACTTGTTGATTGTCAGTTTGAATCCACTCGATGACAATCGGTGCTTGCACCAAGGCTGGGTAGCCATGCTCGTCAAACAGAATATCCAACAAGATCGTTTGCTCTTTATTGTCCCATTGCGAAAAGAAAGTGAGCTGGTAGTGAGCTTTGGGTATGCCGGAATTATAGCTTCTTCCTTCATCCAATTCAAATTTACTAAATATGCCTCCCGTGCAAATGCCCTTTAAAATTGCTTCAATTTTTTCTCTGCTTTCACTGGTAACAATGTCCACATCGATGGAAAACCTTTTGGGTTCGGGCAAAATAAGCAAGAGGCTTGTGCCGCCTTTGAAGGTAAATGCGAGGTCGGTTTGTGCCAACTGCTCGACTAAGGAAAGGGCATAGATGACCTTTTCTATGATGGCAGGATGACTTTTGGGGTAGGTTTTCCTTTTTTCCCTGATCCAGTCTGGTTTATATGATGCCGGTAAAATCATTTGGTGAGTAACTCTGAGAGGATGGTATTTTTTGTAATAAAATCGAGTAGTTCTTTTTCTTTGGTTCTGCGTTTGGCGTAAGCAGTCATTCTTGTGATGTTGAGGGCATACTTTCTGTAGAGAGTGTTGTAAATATGTTCCAGTTCACTGCCTTGAAAAGGGCTGTATATTTTTCGGTCTACAAAGAGGTCTACCATTATTTTTTCAAGTGAAGGCGTGGCTATTTTCTTTTCCTTTTCGAGGGGTGCTTTGGTTATCAGAGGTTTAACAATGATTGACTCTGTTTCTTCATAGATGTAACGTTCAAGAAGGTTTTCATCGGGGTTTAAAAACACATTTTTATAGTGCTCATCTTTCAAAAAATAAAACACCGATTCTGTTGCAACCGCTTCTGCCTCAATCAATAGCAAATATCGACCAGGCTGGTGAATCATCCAGTCGTTCAGCCATCGGGTGCTCCACACGCATATCTTTACGGTTGGAAACTGTTTGGTGAGCTTTATGGCTATTTCTCTAAGTTTTGGTTCGATCTGTGGGCGAAACTGAGGTTTCGGAGAAAGGGTGTAAACGCCTTTTTTTATTGGCTTAAGCAGGTTTTTTTCTTTAAGCGAATAGATCCTCCAAGCAAAGGTTGAAGCTTTTAAATCAGGTTCAAAAGACCTATAAAAGTTGAACAACTCCTCACGGGTAATGTGGGAATGATGGGCAAACCGTTGTTTTAACTGATCTATAATGAAATCTTTTGGCACTGAGGCTATCTTTTTAAAATGATCAAGCCATCAATGTTACAAAATATAAAACAAATAATGGACAGTAATAATATTTTACTGGCTAATATTTGAAATCAAATAAGTTCCATTTATTATTAAAACTGGCTAATATTTGTTTTTTTCTTTTTCCCTGTTTGTCGGTAAAATTCGCATAAGCTTTCCAATTGTAGCTGCACGGATCAACTGTTGGGGTTCAGGAATCAGCCCAACCTACGGGAATAGGTAGGCCGCTCTATGGTAGGCTAAAGTCGTTGGACACCTTGTTTGAAAGATGATATCAGGGCTGGGGACGGCTGCAACATTTTAAAGTGCCAAGCGAGGCAGCGGTGCTGGATTGTTAAAGCGATCCCTCCTTTGTCGGGATGACAAAAGAGGGAATCAATAAAAATGGAACTGCTAACAAGGGTGGATGTTCAGGCTCCAGCCATCATGGCTTCAACATCTGCAGTAACGGTACCAATTGGCGTGATGCCGAATTTTTCAACCAGAACGGCGGCGATATTCGGAGTCAAAAACTCGGGAAGTGTAGGTCCGAGGCGGATACCTTTTACCCCTAAATAAAGCAGGGCAAGGAGCACAGTAACGGCCTTCTGCTCGTACCATGCAATGTCGAAAGAGATTGGAAGCTCGTTAATATCGTCAAGGGCAAAAACTTCCTGAAGTTTCAGGGCTATCACGGCAAGCGAATAGGAGTCGTTGCACTGACCGGCATCGAGCACGCGGGGGATGCCACCAATATCACCAAGCTCAAGTTTGTTGTAGCGGTACTTGGCACACCCTGCGGTCAGGATGATGGCATCATCAGGCAGTGCTGCTGCAACATCTGTATAGTACTGACGTGAGTTATGGCGACCATCGCAGCCAGCCATGACCACAAAGCGCTTTATTGCACCGCTCTTGACGGCATCAACCACTTTATCTGCAAGTGCTAGAACCTGATGGTGTGCAAATCCACCTACAATGGTGCCATTTTCAAGCTCTTTTGGCGGCTGACAGGTTTTAGCCAGATTGACAAGTGCTGAAAAGTCCTTCTGCCCGCCATCATGTCTTGCAGGGATATGCTTGAGTCCAGGGTAACCGGCCATACCGGTGGTAAACATGCGGTTGCGGTATGCTTCGCGAACCGGAACAATACAGTTTGTGGTCATGAGGATCGGACCGTTAAACGAGTCGAACTCTTTGTCCTGTGACCACCATGATCCACCGTAGTTACCAACAAAGTGAGGGTACTTTTTGAATGCCGGATAGTAATGAGCAGGAAGCATTTCACAGTGTGTATAGACATCAACTCCTGTTCCTGCGGTCTGCTTCAGAAGGTCTTCCATATCGCGCAGATCATGGCCTGAAATCAGGATTCCTGGGTTATTGCCCACACCGGTTTTTACCGTAGTAATCTCAGGATGACCATAAGTCGTGGTGTTGGCTTTGTCAAGCAGCGCCATTGCTTTGACTGCTGTTCCACCCGTTTCGAGCACTAGTGTAGTCAATTCGTCGGCTGAAAGATCTTTCGTGAGCGCAGCAAGAGCTTTTACATAAAAAGCATAGATATCATCATCATGATAATCAAGCACTGCAGCATGGTCGGTATAGGCTGCAAGCCCCTTCAGACCATAAAGCACAAGGCTTTTCAGTGAGCGCAGGTCATCGTTTTCGCTGAGGCTTTCGATGCTGACCGCTGTGGCTTTGTCTAGAAATTCTTCTTTAGAGATACCTGTCCAGTGAGCGGCATCATGATGCGGCAGATGAGTAAGCGTGGCGTTCAGTTCATCGCGCATCGCAAGGGTTTTACGGATCTGGGCAACTATTGAATCTTCGTCAAAGTTGGTGTTGGTGACTGTGACAAAGAGTGATTCGCTAATAAGTTGGCCCACCTTCCTCGAGACACTTCCTTCCATTTTTTCGGCAGCCAGGGCCAGCCCTTCGGTCGCATAGACAAGTACATCCTGAAGCTGTGCAGTAGGTTCATCTTTGCCGCATACCCCACGCACAGTACAGCCTGTACCATGAATACTTTCCTGACATTGATTACAAGACATTCCCATAGTTCAAATCCTCCATTATTGTTTATTGTTATTTTACATCAGGCAATAAGCAAGTACTCCCTCATTCCTCTCTTTCCTCAGTACTTACTCCCTCAGTACCCAGTACTTTCTTTCTCAGTACTTTTTCCTATCTTCTTCCGCTCCTTCGTGATCACCTTTTTTTTCTTT
>JAPLFE010000127.1 GCA_026390855.1 Chlorobiales bacterium
GTGGTCTTTGACAGCTTGGATGCTCTTGAAGACCACTTGGAGGTTTCGTTAAGGATGATGGAACATGATACACCAAGAGTCCATTCCATCGTTGCTTGGTCTTGGATTATGAATTCATTATTGTATTAGAAATGGAATTACTTACCTCATACGACATAATTTGAGGATGAGGGTATCATTGATGAAAAGCTTTGCAAAGCGGCTAAGTCTGACGAGGATGGGCAGCAAGGCGTTCTTTGTTTCTTTTTTTATTTAAAACCACCGGAGTTGATGGAATCTTTAAACAGTTAATCAAGATGTAATGTTATATATAATGTATATATTTATAGAGAAGAGATATACTTATTTGAAAGTTAAGATATATATATTAAGAAGATGCACTATTTGACCAACGATACATTGAAAATCAGCATGCAAGCACACAGGAATGCAAGGCTGGATGTGGTTCATTATTCACCAATTGCGAGACGTATAGGAATATTATCATCAGTCATGGTCGTATTACTGGGAGTCGTGTATGCGGGAGTAATGTCTCTAGGGATACTGTCGCTTAAGGGCTCAAAGGAACCACTGGGTGATCCATTTTTTTCCGTTATCGAGTTGCTCCTCATCGTTCTTGCCCTCCTGATGGTTTCGATCATGGTAGTTATTCATGCTTGGGCTCTTCCTGACCAGAAGAGTAAGAGTTTGTTAGCACTTTTTTTTATGAGTCTGCTTGCAGGGCTGACGTGCTGCGTTCATTTCGTGATTCTGTTGGTAAGTCACCAGATCACATCGGCGAATTTCCTTTCATTCAATTGGCCCTCGGTCGTATACGTTACCGATGTACTCGCCTGGGATGGCTTATTTGGTCTCTCTGCGCTCTTTGCAGCACCACTTTTCAGAGGAGACCGACTAAGGAGTTCTATCCGCTTTCTTTTGGTTGCGAGTGGGGTACTGTCTATTATAGGGATGATCGGCATGCCTTTTGACGACCTGTCTTTACGAATGATGGGATTGTTAGGGCACGCTGTCATTTTCCCGGTGGCTGTCATGCTTTTAGCCGTTCTGTTTTATCGAAGCCCACCCGTGGCCGTACGCAATACGCTGTTGCCTGAACGGTCAGATGAGGTCTGATATCCGGGTTACGCTTTTCCCCAGTTGTTCATTCCTGGGTTACCGTGTTGTTTGATGGTTTTCATAGCTAAGCGGAGTTAAGGTTATCCCTGAAAAATGATGCGGAAGACATCTCTTTCACTTTAACCCACTCAATTCTACAAAGCATCCTCTTTTTTTATATGGATGGGAGGAAGAGCATAAAAAAAACGGCGGGTAGACCGCCGTTTTTTTTTGATTTGACTTGAACTCTTCTTTGTCAGCTGAATGTACGTGCTGCCAGATATTCGTAATGAGCCCACCGTGCATCTACTTCTTTCTGAATTGCCGCGTAGTATTCATCTGCCAGAGTGGGATGACTCTTTTTGAGCATTCTGAAGCGGTTTTCCATATCAAGGAAGTTTGCAACTGGAATTTTAGGCTTTTTCGAATCGAGAATAAGCGGATTTTTTCCTTCGAGCAAGCGCGCTGGATTGTAACGGTAGAGAATCCAGTGTCCGGAATCAACCGCAGCTTTCTGATTGTCGAGTGCCGTTGACATGTTGATGCCGTGGGCAATACAGTGTGAATAAGCTATGATGATTGACGGGCCGTCATAAGCCTCAGCTTCGAGGAATGCTTTCAGGGTCTGCTCATCTCGGGCTCCAAGGGCAACTGAAGCAACGTAGGCAGTTCCGTACGACATGGAGATCATGCCGAGATCCTTTTTAGTTGCTGTACGTCCAGCGGCTGCAAATTTAGCTACTGCAGCTTTTGGTGTTGCCTTTGATGCTTGTCCGCCTGTATTGGAATACACTTCGGTATCAAGAACCAGAAGATTGATGTTTTTGTCACCGGCCGTTATGTGGTCGACGCCGCCGTAGCCGATGTCGTAGGCCCAGCCATCACCACCGACACCCCAGACGCTCTTTTTTACAAGCATATCTGCAACTGAAAGCAGATTTCTTGCATCGGAAGAGTCGATCTGACGGAGCTTATCCTTGAGGATCGCAACTCGTTTTCTCTGCTCAAAAATTTCGGGTTCATTGATTTCGCGCGCATCAAGTATTTCTGTCGTGAGTGTTTCGCCAATTTCGGCAGAGACTCTCTTGAGAAGTTCGCTTGCATATTCGCGCTGCTTGTCGATTGAAATTCTAAAGCCAAGTGCAAACTCTGCAGTATCTTCGAAGAGTGAGTTTGACCACGTAGGCCCGCGACCTTCAGCATTGGTGGTATAAGGTGTTGTTGGAAGGTTTCCTCCGTAGATTGATGAACAACCGGTTGCATTGCCGACAACAAGACGGTCACCGAACAGCTGCGTCATGAGTTTGACGTAAGGTGTTTCGCCGCAGCCGGAGCAAGCTCCTGAAAACTCGAACAGAGGTACCTGAAGCTGCTGTTCCTTGATCAACTTTGTGTTGATTTTGTTACGGTCAAATTCTGGGATGTTGAGATAATAGTTCCAGTTGTCGACCTCTGTTTCACGAAGCGGTTTCTGAGGTGCCATATTCAGAGCTTTTCTTCCGGGGTTCGTTTTATCCCTTCCCGGGCATACATGGGCGCAGATTTCGCAACCGGTACAGTCTTCTGGAGCGACCTGGATGGTATATTTCATTCCTTCCCAGACGACACCTTTTGCTTCGCTAGATTTAAAGGTGCGTGGTGCGTTTGCCAGGTATTTTGGATCATAGACCTTGGCGCGGATGACAGCATGGGGACATACCATGGAACATTTAGCGCACTGGATACATAAATCGGGTTCCCAGACAGGAATTTCTTCTGCAAGGTTCCGCTTTTCAAATTTAGAAGTCCCTGTCGGATAGGTGCCATCAGCAGGCATATCGCTGACAGGAATGTCATCACCTTCGCCGGCAATGATTTTTGCCAGTACATTGCAGACAAAATCAGAGGCTTCACCAACAATAGGCTGGCGCAATTCTTTTTTGCTGTCGGCAACGGCACCGATAGTAACCTGATGCAGGTTGGAGAGGGTATCATCTACAGCCTGAATATTCTGCCTGACGACTTCATCGCCCTTTTTGCCGTAGGTCTCTCTAATTGCGTTCTTGATCTGGTCTATAGCCTCTTCACTTGGCAGTACGCCGGATATTGCAAAGAAGCAGGCCTGCATGATTGTGTTGATGCGCTGCCCCATACCGCTGGAATGGGCGACTTTATAGGCGTCGATGGTGTAGAGTTTCGCCTCTTTCTGAATCAGGTGCTCCTGAACGACTTTTGGGAGCTTATCCCAGAGTTCATCAGGCGCATAAGGAGAGTTCAGCAGCAGGGTGCCACCTTTCTTGAGATTTTTAAGGAGGTCAATCATCTCCAGGAAAATCCAGTGGTGACAGCCGATAAACTGTGCCTGAGTGATCAGATACGTTGAGTGAATCTCCTGTGGGCCGAAACGCAGGTGCGATGTTGTAATTGAACCGGCTTTTTTGGAGTCGTAGACGAAATATCCCTGTGCATAGTTCGATGTTTTTTCACCGATAATTTTGATGCTGTTTTTATTGGCACCGACTGTACCGTCTGATCCAAGACCGTAAAAGAGTGCCCGGAACATTTCATCGGGTTCTATTGAAAAATCGTGATCGTAGTCGAGACTTGTATGGGTAACATCGTCGTTGATGCCGACCGTAAAATGATTTTTCGGATTTGGCAGCGCCATATTGTCGTAAACAGCCTTGACCATTGCCGGAGTAAATTCCTTAGATGAAAGGCCAAATCTCCCTCCGGTTATGTTTGGCAGGGCTTTCAGTAATCCATTCTGTACACCTTCAAGCAGGGCATTGACCGTGTCAAGATAGAGCGGTTCTCCAGCACAGCCTGGTTCCTTGATGCGGTCCAGCACGGAAACCGATTTGACGGTTGAGGGTAATGCATTGACAAAAAGCTCTATATCGAATGGACGGAACATGCGGGCATGGATGACGCCGACTTTTTCGCCTTGTTTATTGAGATACTCTGCAGTTTCACGTGCGGTTTCAACACCGGATCCCATCAGGACAATAACGCGTTCGGCATCAGGTGCACCGTAGTACTGGTAAAGTTTATAGTAACGTCCGGTAAGGTCGCCGAATTTATCCATCAGCTTCTGCGTAATGCCGGGGCATGCATTGTAAAAGTTGTTGACGGTTTCCCTGCCCTGAAAATAGACGTCAGGATTCTGCGATGTGCCGCGTAGAACGGGAGCGTCAGGGCTCATGCGGCGGTTGCGGTTTGCTATAACGAGCTCTTCGCTGATCATTGCCTTTATGACATCATCGGAAACAACCTCGATTTTTGCAATCTCATGGGATGTTCTGAATCCGTCGAAGAAGTGAAGGAACGGTACTCTTGATTCAAGTGTCGCAGCGGCGGAAATGAGCCCCATGTCCATGACTTCCTGAACCGAACTTGAAGCGAGAAGGGCAAACCCTGTTCCACGTACGGACATGACATCGCCATGGTCGCCAAAGATTGAGAGGGCTTGTGCCGCCAGAGCACGGGCTGATACGTGAATAACGCATGGTGTCAGTTCACCGGCGATTTTATACATATTCGGAATCATCAAGAGCAAGCCTTGTGATGCCGTAAAGGTGGTTGTTAACGCACCAGTCTGCAATGCACCGTGAACTGCTGCTGCTGCACCGGCCTCGCTCTGTAGTTCATCAATTTTTGGAATTGTTCCCCAAATATTCTTCTTTCCTGCGGCTGCCCATGCATCCGAATATTCACCCATCGGCGATGCCGGAGTAATCGGGTAGATACAAATAACCTCACTGGTGCGGTAAGAGACATGAGCCAAGGCTTCATTTCCCTCCATTGTTTTATAAGTCCGGGTCATACTGGCAGTCCCACTTGATTTGTATTGATTGAATGTAGTAACGTGTAGCAACGTGCAGAGCACTGGTGTGTAACTACGAATGTGCCCCAAAAGTTACAATCGTAGTCGGAGAAAATCAAATCGAGGCGATTGTGAAGATATTAAAAAAAATGATTTTTGATAAATTTAATTAGATTCTGGTTTTCACATACAGAGCCTGCTGCCAGGGTATAGCGACAGTATCCTTTGCTATTTTAACGTTTAGACAAGGAAAAGGAATTTTATGGACGCGGAACATTCCGAAAACATTGTTTATGGCAGGAATGCTGTTCTTGAGCTTCTCCAGCAAAAACCAGAGAGCATTGAGAAAATTTATTTCCAGTTTAATACCACTCATCCGAAGCTTAAGGAAATTATTATTTCTGCAAGAAGGCAGAAGCTCGTAACGGGCAAAGCCAGACTTGAAAAACTTTCCCTGATTGCCGGCACCACAAAACACCAGGGTGTTTGTGCACTCATCAGTTCGGTTACCTATTACTCGCTTGAGGAGGTGCTGGAAAGTCCCCGGAATACTTTTCCTCTTTTTGTGGTACTGCAGGGATTGGATGATCCTCACAATATCGGAGCTATTATCAGGACGGCAGAAGCTGTTGCTGCCGATGCTGTGGTGCTTGTTGAAGGTAAGGGTTCGCCAGTTAACGCTGTTGTTCACAAGGCTTCTGCCGGAGCGCTTTCACATATGAGAATCTGTAAAGTAAAAAGTCTTGTTCGTGCTCTGGAGTATCTGCATGAACAGAACGTTCAGGTTATTGCTGCCGATATGGATGCGGAGGTTAATTATACTGATGCTGACATGAAAAAAGCTACAGCGATTGTGCTTGGTATGGAGGGGAGTGGGCTTGCTCCGGAAGCCTTGAAATTTTGCGATCAAGTTGTGCGGATTCCTATGGCTGGCTGCGTGGAATCGCTTAACGTCAGCGTGACAGCTGGTGTTCTGCTGTATGAGGCTATGAGGCAGCGGCTTTCATAACGCTCACTGGTCAGAATGAGTTGAACGGTTTTTTTGTTCACTGTTTTTTCAGCTCTTTGAAAAAAAGTATTACCTTGTTTATCACTATTCAGTTACTACACGCAATTCAAACATCACACCTTCTCTCTCTAGCCATGACTATTCTTGAAGATCTTCGTTATACCAAAGACCATGAATGGATTAAACTGCTTGAAGATGGCAGTACCGCTCTGGTCGGCATTACTGACTTTGCTCAGTCAGAGCTTGGCGATATTGTTTTTGTAGAGTTGAAATCTGCTGGAACAAAGCTTAAAGAGCATGAGGTATTCGGTACCGTTGAAGCTGTTAAAACTGTTGCGGATCTTTTTGCTCCGGTTGCTGGCGAAATACTTGAGCTGAATACTTTGCTTGACAATGCTGAAATCGTAAATCAGGATCCCTACAACGATGGATGGCTGGTCAAAATAAAGGTTGACGATCCGGCGGCAGTACATGCGCTTCTCGATGCTGCGGCTTATCGTGAGCTGATAGGGGAGTAATACTTTTTTATAATACAGTTTTATACCAGCGATGCCATTCATTGTCAATACTGCCAGCGAAAGAGAGGAGATGCTCCGGGCAATTGGTGCAGCCTCCTTTGATGACCTTATAGCCGATATTCCTGAAGAGATCCGCCTTAAAAAAGCCCTTGATGTTTTTCCTGCTTTAGATGAGCTCCAGGTGCGAAAACTGCTCGAGGGTCTTGCTTCAGCCAACCGGAGTACTGCCGATTATGTCAGCTTTCTCGGTGGAGGGGCTTATGACCATTTTATTCCTGCAGCCATTAAGACCATTGCTTCACGCAGCGAGTTTTACACTGCGTATACGCCTTATCAGGCGGAGGTATCGCAAGGTACTCTGCAGGCTATTTATGAATACCAGAGTCTTATATGCCGACTCTACGACATGGATGTGACCAATGCATCCATGTATGATGGTGCTACAGCTCTTGCCGAAGCCGTATTAATGGCCATGAACGTTACAAGTCGGGGCCAGGTTGTGGTTGCGGGAAAAATTCATCCTTACAACAGCTCTGTTCTGAAAACTTATCTTGAGGCTTCTGGTCATACCGCGGTCATACAGAATGTTCTTGAAGATGGTGTTGGCAGTATCAATTCACTGAAGGGGATTGTCAACGACAGGGTAGCTGCAGTTGTTGTTCAGCAGCCGAATTTTTATGGATGTCTGGAAGAGGTTGATGCGATTCGGGAAATTGCTCATGCAAACGGTGCACTGTTTATTGTTTCAGCCGATCCGCTTTCACTGGGTGTACTTGCTGCTCCTGGAAGTTACGGGGCTGATATAGCGGTTGGTGAAGGTCAGCCGTTAGGAAATGCCCAGAATTTTGGTGGCCCATACCTCGGAATATTTACGGTAAAGCAGCCTCTTGTCCGTAAAATCCCCGGCCGTCTGGTTGGGATGACTAAAGACAAGGATGGCGAGGATGGCTTTATTCTTACCCTGCAGACCCGTGAACAGCATATAAGGCGTGAAAAGGCTACATCGAATATCTGCAGTAACCAGGCACTTAATGCCCTGCAAGCGGCAGTATATCTTTCGTTGCTTGGCAAAGAAGGACTTCGGGAGGTAGCGACACAGTCTACACAGAAGGCGCACTACCTTGCTGGAAAAATTGCCGACATTCCTGGATTTTCCCTGAAGTACAAATCTCCCTATTTTAAGGAATTTGTTGTGGAAACTCCAATTCCAGCCTCCGATGTAATAGAGCAGATGCTGGAAAAGAAGGTATTTGCCGGTTATGATCTTGCTCAGCACAATGATAACGGACTGCTGATCGCAGTCACAGAAAAGCGGACACTACAGGAGCTCGATAGTTTTGCTGATAATCTTGGAGCTCTTAAATAAGCTCCAAGATTTCCAATTCCTTATCAATAAGAGCCTTGTTTTCAGTCGAGAGCGGTACGAGCGGTAAGCGGTAGGTCTCTTCGATCATTCCCATGCGGGATAGAGCGTATTTTACCGGTACAGGATTACTTTCGATAAAGTTCAGTTTGAACAATGTTCGATAAATGCTGATGATCGACTGTGCCTCTTCAAGATTTCCCTGTTTGGCTGCTTCGACCAATTGCTTAACCTGAAAGGGTACTTCATTTGCTGCAACGGAAATAACTCCATCGCCTCCCATCGCTATAAACGGAAGAATCAGTGAATCTTCGCCAGTGAGCACCGCAAAATCTTCGGGACGCTCTTCAAGGAGTTCCGCGATCTGGTTGAAGTTATCCGATGCTTCCTTGACGGCTGCAATGTTTTCAAAATCCCGGGCAAGTCTGAGAATTGTTGACGCAGAGACATTGCACCCTGTTCGTCCGGGAACATTGTAGATAATAATCGGGACAGAAACTGCCTGAGCTATATGCTTGTAGTGCTGATAGATACCTTCCTGTGAAGGTTTGTTGTAATAGGGTGCAACAGAAAGGATAGCTGAAGCCCCGGCTTTCTCAGCATTTTGTGCAAGCTCAACAGCATGCGAAGTAGCGTTTGTGCCTGCACCTGCAGCAATCATTATTTTATCACCTGCCTCATCCTTTACAATACGGATAATATCAACCTGCTCTTTTCCCGAGAGTGTTGGCGACTCACCGGTTGTACCGCAGGGAATGATGATATCGGTACCTGCTTTAATATGAAACTGTACCAGTCTTCTTAAAGCATCGTTATCAATGGATCCGTCTTGCAGGAACGGAGTTACCAGAGCAACGGCAGATCCTGAAATGTATCGTGTGGACATACTCTTTATTCCCTAATTAATTCTATTCGTTGTGGTTAAGTTTTGATAAATCGCTTTTCTCAAACGCATCTTTGAAAAAAGCAGTATGAAATCAATCTGACTTTATACAAGCTTTTTCTTTTCAGCCGGGAAAAGTTGCTGGCACCTTTTACTGGTTCCCAGAATAGTTACCGAGAAGATAATGAAAGAGAAAAGATAAACAGGGAAAGGGAAATTGAAAATGAATTATTTTACCCGTTCAGCACTCTATTCAAAGTGCGGTATCAGGGACAAGAAATGTAGAATTCCCTCTGTTTTCGTTCGATCCTTTCGTTTTTTGAATCGGTTTTATTGAACATCTGTTATCTGTCAACTGTCATCTGTTCCAGCAGGTTCTTGTAAAAGTCGGGCAGTTTATACGAATATTTTTTTTATACGCATGTGGTCTTATCTGATTTGGGGTGTTGCATATGGTTTTGCTGCTGCTCTGCAGCCGGGGCCATTGCAATCCTATCTGATTGCTCAGACGGTACGTAATGGTTGGCGACGTACCTTTCCTATGGTTTTTGCGCCTTTATTGAGTGATGGTCCTATTATTCTTCTTGTTGTGTTCGCGTTAAGTCAGCTGCCATCATGGTGGTTGCTCGTTTTACGCTTCGTTGGAGGTATTTTTGTGCTGTACTTAGCGGTGGGCACATTACAGGCCTGGAAGAATTTTAATACCGAGCATGAAACAGCAAAATCCATTCCCCAGCAGGATGTATTTCAAGCTGCATTAGTGAATGTACTGAGTCCTGCTCCGTATTTGTTTTGGGGCCTGGTGACGGGGCCATTGCTGATAACGGGATGGCAAGAAACACCACTTTATGGAATCAGTTTATTAGTGGGTTTTTATGTGACGGTGGTTTTGAGCTTGGCTGGGATTTTATTGCTTTGTGCCGGGTCGGGGAAATTGGGACCGCAAGTTAATCGTGGGTTGTTGGGTGTATCGGGTTTGGCTTTAGTAGGCTTTGGTGTTTATCAGATTTGGGCAGGCGTTACCTTATTGTTGCAAGGGTTATAAAATTGAATAGAAGGGATACAGTGCAACAAAAAAAGGAGGCCCGAAACGCCTCCTTTTTAACTGATGGAAAAAAATTAAAGCCCAAACCTCAACCCAACCAGAACGGAGCTGATTGCAGGGGTATATTTAGTCAGATTACCGTTGGTAACATCGTTCAATGCAAAATAACGATACCGTGCATCAAGCGAAATGCTTTTGTTGAGCGGAATTGCAACGCCAGCTCCTACTTGATAAGCCAACTTTGTAACACCATCCCAGGTATAGTCATGCCCTCCTGTAAAAAAATCACTGAGAGTTATCCTTCCTACTCCGATACCTGCCGTAACATAGGGCTGAATGCCTTCAGTATAGAAATCATAATAGCCGTTTGCCAGCACAGAAAGTATTTTCCAACTGCCAGTCCCGCTTAAGTCTAAATCTCTGGTTTGATAACCTGCTTCAGCCTCAAGTCTGACATTTTCGAATCTTGAGCCAACGGCACCCAAAACGTTTATGCCGGTTTTGAGAGGTAGTTTTACTACTACGGTGCCATCCGTGTTTTTGATGTCGAGATCATTTGATAGGGTCCAGCCAACATTGCCGCTTATATAAGAATCGTAAGCATAGGCAGGAGCTGTCAGCGTTACCATGCTGAGAGCAGCACCAAAAAAAAGGGGGAGATACTTTTTCATAGTTCCGTATGATTATTGGTTGAAAAATCCTGACAGAGTAGCGTTCACACACATTTTTAATGTAGCTAAAAACGATTAAAGTTAAAGAGTAGTTGATACGTAGAGTGGCTAATAATGCGTAATAATCAAGATCAATTGGCTATACCTTTTTTTGAAGGTTTGTAAGCTAGCTCCGAAGTAGAAGTTCTTTGTTCTATAGTTTTAACTGTATTTTTATGGCTTATTAGGCGAATATTTTGTAATAACTTTTTTTTATTATACGTTTTGTATATATTTGATCAGTGTGTTAACGATTTTCCGTTAGTTGTTGTGTTAGAATAATGACCGACCGGAAAAAAAAGAGGAGTGCGGTTGGTTGTTCTACATCGTAGTTATAATTGACAAATGTAATTTCTTGGTTAACTAAAACTAGAATTCATCATGAAAAAGTCTCTGGCAGTTCTGGGTGCAGTTATTACTGCAGGAATGCTCACCGTTCCAGCTTATGCTGCTGAATCTCCATCCTATTATATCAGCGGAAATGTTGGTCCTTCGTGGTATACGGACATCAATATTAGAGACCCTTTTACGCACAACAGATTCACCGTCACAACGGATGAAGGTATTAACGTGATGGGTGCTTTAGGTGTAAAGTGGTGTGACAATTACCGGGTTGAGGCTGAGGTAGGTTATCAGCGGAACAATGCTGACAGGTGGAACGATGACTGGGGCAGTCATAATATTAGTGGTCACTTGTCGGTGACTTCTGTTCTGGCAAACGGCTATTATGATTTTATGGCCGGCGGCATTAATCCTTATCTTACTGCTGGTATAGGATGGGCAAGTGTTGGGGTAAATAGTTATGACCTCACTAACAATTTTGAGTCTCATTCAGTGCTTGGTTATCAGTTTGGTGCTGGCGTTTCCATTCCAGTGGCTAAAAACTTGGATGTTGATGCCCGGTACCGCTATTTTAGAACCAGCACGGTTAGCCTCGACTATCATGGTGGGGATTTTCAAGTCGCCAGTAACAGTGTTTTGATTGGTTTGAGACTTGGGTTCTAACGTCTAGGATTGGTTATTATAGAGGAGGCTTCGGCCTCCTTTTTTTATCCCGATATGGGGGAGCTTTTGATGCCGTGCCGATTCTGTGCGAAATTTATGTTCAGCGAACAGGCGATCTTTTTCATTTGTCAGGTGAGTTGTGAGGAATCATTGATGTTCTGTTTTCGCCCGCTCAACAAGTTCGGTGGCGAGATTGAGTGATGAGGGTGAAATTTGATTTCCACTGATGAGAGCAGCGATTGCCTGCAGGCGGCTTTCATGGTCGAGAATTATTACTTCGGTAACGGTTCTGTCGTGCTGCAGGGATTTTTGAACCTGAAGGTGCAGATCGGCCATGGCAGCGATTTGCGGCAGGTGGGTAATGGCTATGATTTGATGCAGGCGTGAAAGTTTTTTGAGGCTTTTGCCAACGGCTTCTGCGACACGGCCGCTGATGCCGGTATCAATTTCATCGAAAACAAGGATAGGGAGCTTATCTGACCCTGCCAGTGCGCTTTTCATGGCGAGCATGATTCTTGAAATTTCTCCTCCTGATGCAACTTTGATCAGTGGTTTTGGTTTTTCACCAGGATTGGTTGAAATAAGAAATTCAATCCGGTCGTAACCGTTGCTGAATGCTGCGAAATGTTTTCCTTGAATTGAAATTTCACCGTCACTCTGCTCCTCATGCCCCATACTGACAATCAAGGTGGCGTTCGGTATGCCGAGTTGTGCTAACTCTTCATGAATGGCTTTTTCAAGGTTCTGGGCTGCATGCTGCCGCTTGCTGGAAAGAGTGCTTGCGAGTCTTGAAAGTTCAGCTTTCTGAAGGGTGATTTTTTGCTCGATACGGTTAATCTCCTCTTCGAGGTTTCCTTCAAGTGCGACCTTCGTATCAAGTTCGTTTTGCAGTTCAATCAACCCAGAGAGAGTACGACCATACTTTTTGCAGAGACGCTGGAGCTTGAGCTGGCGTTCGCGTAACCCGTCGAGCCTGTCAGGATTGAAATCTATGTTGGATGTGTAGCTGCGAGTGAAACGGGCGAGTTCGTCGATAATGCTTTTTGCGGTACGGGTTTCCTCGATATGGATGTCGAAGCGTTTGTCGATGCTGGCAAGCTTTTCGAGGGTATGCAGTGCTGTAGCTACTGATGAATAAACGGAGTGTTCACTGTCGTAAAGCAGTTCGCTCAGGGTAGTCGTAAGGGTGAAAAGGGTTTCGGCATTTTCAAGCAATGTTATTTCGGTCTCAATAGCTGCATCTTCACCGCTTTTCAGATCGAGTGCGTTGAGCTCGTTCAGTTGAAAATCGAGTATCTCCTTTTTGTCGTGGATGTCGGAGGCCTCTTTTTTTAGCACATTCCTCTGCTGCTGAAGTTCCTGGAGCGCAGAACGGGCATGTTTATAGGTGTTTACTTCGGATGCAGTTTGGGCGAAATCGTCCAGGAGGATTTCGTGCGTTTCGGCATGCAGCAGCAATTGATGGTCGTGCTGGCCGTGGAGGTCAATCAGAATTTCGCCCGCCTGTTTGAGGAGAGCTGCCGTACATGGAGTATCGTTGATGAAGCAGCGGGACTGGCCGCTTGATGACAGCTCTCTGCGGAGAATCAGTTCAGGTGTTGTTTCTATATCTGCCGCATCCAGTAGGGTGTTGATCTTTTCAGATCGAATTTCTGTAAATACTGCTTCGATAACAGCTTTGGTTGTGCCCGATCGTAACAGGTCGCTGCTTGCCCGCTCACCTAGAACAAGGTTCAGCGCTCCGATAAGAATAGATTTCCCTGCACCGGTTTCACCGGTAATAATGGTCAATCCAGGTTGGAACTCTATCGATAGCTCCTGGATCAATGCATAATTTCTGATATAAAGGCTGTTAAGCATGATCGGGTATGTTGGTATGCGCTGTCATGGAAAAAGATAACGCTGACAAAAGGAACATCGGGCATATGAGTTATGCCGAGCAGGCAAAAAGCCCTGTTGAGGGCTTTATTGCACTGTTTACCTTTGATGAAAAAGGGCTCTTTTCACTTTTTTGGAGTTTTATCAGCAGTATTGTCAATTTCATCCTCGCTTTCATTCTGGGCATTTTTGAATTCCTTTATCCCCTTTCCCAATCCTCGTGCAAGTTCCGGCAGTTTTTTGGCTCCGAACAAGACCAGAATGATCACAAGAATAAGCATGAGCTCCTGTCCACCTATTCCAAACATAGGGATTCCTCCGGGGAATTAACATGTTGACAATTATTTTCTCTGCTTCTTATATAAGCAATATGCTTTGCTTAACCAACTCTTCCAAGAAAGCCGCGGGAGGTTAATGACTGGCTTAATATCGAGCAAGAATGGTTTCACCAGCAAGGGTTACCTGGCCTGGTTTAACCAGTACTGAAGCTGATGGGGGCAGGATGACATCGACCCTTGAACCGAACTTGATCATGCCGAATTTTTCACCTGCCTTGACAGTTTCACCGTTAGTGAGCGCGCAGACGATTCTTCGC
Source organism: Chlorobiales bacterium (assembly GCA_026390855.1). GTDB lineage: Bacteria > Bacteroidota > Chlorobiia > Chlorobiales > Chlorobiaceae > Chlorobium. Next base: position 13,910 of record JAPLFE010000127.1, read on the forward strand.
GCTAAAAACCCGGAAATCTGGTTGAAGAGAACCTGTATTTCTCCATTATCTATGCCAATTTCCATTTTTTCGTTGCTTTCCATACTCCGGTTGTCGAATGCCATCAGGAATTGACCGGGACAGTAGCGAAGATGGGTTACTTTTCCGCTCAGCGGTATGCGGTTGACATGAACATTGAAGGGTGACATGAAGATACTGACCAGTGTTGAGGATTTGCCGGTAACTTTATGGTCGTGCTGCTGAACCAGAAGGATTTTTCCATCGGCAGGTGCCAGTATAATCCGGGTTTCATCAGGGACTTTTCGTTTTGGGTCGCGAAAAAAATAAAGGGTAAAGAGTACAATGGAAGCTGTAATAAAAAAGATAGCAATCCGTGCCCAGAAGGGAAAGAACAGGGCAGGAGCGCTGAGGAGAAGGGAGAGAAATAAAACCTTTATGATGGTGCTGCGGCCGTAAAGAGTAAACATTTTTATTTCGGTCTTATGATCGGTTATTTTATGATAACTGCCCTTATGATAATTATTTATCTTGTAGCTGAGAAAAATGGTGAAATTTTTTTCTTTTTTTTCTTTTTTTTCGGTCGGGATTATCTGACGGAAGTTCATTTTCTGTATTGAACTGGAGCGTTGTGAACAAGTGAATGCGATAGAAAAAAAGTTTCTTGAACAGATCAGAATAAGGCATTTGGTCGAAGAAGGTGACAGGGTTCTTGTTGCTGTTTCCGGAGGTCCGGATTCGATGGCGATGCTTTCACTGTTTTGTGCGGTACAGCCTGTTCTGCATTGTGAACTTGCCGTGGCTCACTGCAACTTTCAGCTTCGTGGCACGGAAAGCAATACTGATGAAGTTTTTGTAAGGGATCATTGCCAGTTGCAGGGCCTGGAGTGTTTTGTTGTGCAGTTTGATACTCTGGGGTATGCCAGGGAGTGGAAGAAGTCCATTGAGGAAACAGCAAGGATTCTTCGGTACAGTTTTTTTGAAAAGGTTATGGAGGAGAAAGGGTTTACAAAGATGGCTACTGGCCATCATGTCAATGATAATGCCGAAACGGTTCTCTTTAATTTGTTCAGAGGGGTGTCGTTGCCAGGTTTAAAAGGTATCCGTGCCCGTCATGGTAAAATCATCAGGCCGATGCTCCTTTTTCATAAAGCTGATATTACCGCATACCTTAAGGAACAAGGCGTTGCCAGCAGAACAGATACCAGCAACTTTGTCAACGATTATGATAGAAATTTTATCAGGAATCGTGTTATTCCGTTGATTGAGGAGAGATTTCCTTATAAACTTATGCCTTCGCTTCGAAGATTGTCGGAACAGGCGGGGGAGCTCGAAGAGTTTCTTGAGCTTTATTTCGAAAACCTTCTTGAGCGTGAACCGGGGCTTTCACTCACTGATGGCAAACTTGAGGTGCGTGCACTGCAACGGCTTATGATTTTTGAACAGAAAGAGGTTTTCAAGAGGGCTTTACAAGATGTGGATGCCCCAGTTGACAGTCAAACGCTCCAGAAGCTGGTTGATCTTTTGTATACACAGCCAGGAAAAATGATCATGGTCGGTGGTCAATTGAGGGTGATATGGAAACAAGGGGCACTTTGTTTTATGCGGGCCACTCCCTGAATGTTCACAAGGTTACTCTTTTTGCTGGGGGTGTTGAAACAGTTCAATGGGTAGATTGGTATGAATGATGACTGACTCGAGGTTCTGCTGGATCTCGATTTTTTTAAGCAGTTGCTTTGTTTGTCCGCCTGTTCGTGTTCCTGAAATTTCTGAAAGTTTGACTGCACCCCAGAGGAATGTTGATGCGAAATATGCCGCCCGTCGAGTTGAATATATCCATTCGCTTTGCCCTTCAATTCCATTATTGAAATTTACTGAAAGCGCAAGGCTCTGGATACTGTTCAGGTTTCCCAGAGTTTTTATATCGCGGTTTGCAGAAGTGAGACTTTGGAGTGCCCCTATGGTCCAGACTGCGGAAGGCAGTGCAAACCAGAGATGCGATTTGTAGACAGCTTTTTTTATAAGCGCTGTGGAGAGTGAGTCCCTCTGGAAAAAGCTGCCGGTTGGGACGAGGAACTCTTTCAGCATTTTTCTGTTGTTTGCCAGTGCTATTTTTCGTGGGCTGAGCGGACAGAGCCAGAGGGTACTGTCGAGCGAATAGCATTGATAGGCTCCAATTTTTTCAGATGCCGTACTGTTTGATTTGAGAAACGATTCAGGGAGCTTTTGTGAAACAGGTCCCCAGGCAACTCCCAGATATTCCTGCTCTTTGTATCCATGGCGCTTGAAGCTGATAAGCAGCGTATCAACATCCAGGGATGGGTTGATATTTGCTGCTTTCATAAGGGTATTGAGATTGCCTTTCGGCTGGAACAGCGGTGCCTTTTTCAGGGAATCGGGAATGATGTTCTGCCAGAGTTTGCTTTGACGGATATCTTTAAGGCCTATGTAGATGAGGGCGTCGGACTTGCCTGGAATGTGATCAATAATGGTTTTAAGTTCAGGGCTTAACGGCTCAGGCTGAAGGCGTGGTTTTGGCCAGTTGATCCATAAGACAACGGCAAGAAAGCATAGAAACCCGAGAACGCTGATTGATAAGAGGAGTCCTGATCCTTTTTTAAGGGAGCGTTTTTCGGGTGTTGCTTCCGGTTCGGCATTCCTCGACATACTTCAGTTAATTATGAATTGTTTTTGATGGCCTGACGAGCCAGCGCGTCGCAACGGTTGTTGTGCGGGTTGTCGCTGTGGCCTTTGACCTTATGGAAGGCTACGTCATGTAATCTAATCAACTTCAGGATTTTTTGCCAAAGATCAACGTTTTCTACATTTTTTTTTGATGCGGTTTTCCAGTTATTGGCTGTCCACCGATTAAGCCAACCCTCATTTATGGCGTTGACGAGGTAGCTGGAGTCGCTGTAGAGATCGACCTTGCATGGCTCCTTAAGTGCTTCGAGTGCTTCGATAGCAGCGCTGAGTTCCATGCGGTTATTGGTTGTTGCTGGTGAGAATCCTGAAATTTCACGAACGGAAGAACCGTACATGAGGAGTGCTCCCCAGCCACCTTTACCGGGGTTGCCGCTGCAGGCTCCGTCGGTGTATATGATTATTTTTTTTTTCATCGACAAAAAAAAGCTCAACCTTTTATGATTGAGCCTCTTAGTAAAGTAACAAAAAATCTTGTATGGCTGGGTGTCGCTTGTTTTTAACTTACCAGTTTGGCGAGCTCGGCAGTTCCGGTTTTAGCAATAATTTTCATTGCTTTTGCTGAAAGCTTAACCTTTACAAAGCGTTTTTCTTCTTCGATCCAGATTCTTTTTGTATGGAGGTTCGGCTCCCAACGGGTACGGACGTGGTTGTTCGCATGGGAAACCGTGTTGCCGTATTTGGGTCTTTTGCCGGTCAGTAAACAAACTTTAGACATGGTGCAATCAATTGGTGTTAAAAAAACGAATCGGAATATAACAATAGTTTTGCAAACCTGAAACGTATTGTTTCATGGTCGGATACCGACGGCACAAACCATCATGGATAAAACGTAGAGCAGTGTACCAAAGGCGTTGTACCAGACAGCTTTTTCCCTTGGATTTGCAATCAGGATGTTTTGCATAGGTAACTGAGCGACCAGAAGTATCAGGGCAATGACGGTTGTTGTCATGGATCCTTTGAAAACAAGAATGCTGATGGCTGCAAGTTGTGCGCAATCCATGACAACAGCTGCAAGAATAGCTGCATTTTTTTCGCCAAGCTGTACTGGAATGGAGGCGACCTTGCGGATATTGTCGCCAACGACTGATTTGAAGTCGTTAAGTGTCATGATGCCGTGTGCACCGAGTGAAAAAATAACGGCCAAGGCGATGGTTTCACTCGAGGGTATACCTTGTGTAATGGAAAAACTGCCTGTCAGCCATGCTACGCCTTCATAGGCCAGGCCGACAATAAGGTTGCCGAACCAGCCATTTCTTTTAGCCCTTATTGGCGGTCCTGAATAGGCGTGCGACATGAGTACACCAACAAAAGCAATGACGACAACATAGGGGTGAATGGAGAGCGCAACAAGAAACCCTGTGACGATAAGGGCAAAGGTAATAAGCCAGCTGGCCGATTTAGATATTTTGCCTGCCGGAATAGGACGGTCAGGTTCATTGATGGCATCCACTTCGCGGTCGAAGTAGTCGTTCATGGTCTGCGACATGGCACACATCAGAGGTCCTGCAAGAAGAACCCCCCGCAGGAGAATAGACCAGTTTGCCGCTATTCCTTCGCCAGTTGATACTACACCACAGGCAAAAGCCCACATGGGCGGGAACCATGTGACCGGTTTCATGAGCGGAACAATAGCTGATAGTTCAATCCGGAACCCAGGTCTGTTGACATTTTCAAGTGCCTGGTGGATGATTTTCTGCCTGGAATCGCTCACTCCCGACAAGCGAAGCTTGTCGCTGATGCTTTTCGACATTTCAGGGTTTAGAGCGTCGCGTCCGTTCATGGGTATAATGATTGTCTCTTCGGCATAAAAAGAAGGCAACTATAATACAAGTTTTTTTGGAAAAAATATAGGTGTTTAGTTAACGGTTGGCCGGTATTTCTCCGAGAGTTCAGCGTTGATCCTCAGAATCGCATTAAACTTTTTTTCGGTATGACCGTTCTCAAGAACCTTTCGGGCGATGCTGAACCCCTCGTCTATGCTGCTGGCTTTGCCTGCAACATAGCAGGTCATGGCTGCGGTGAACAGTGAGGCATCAAGATGTGCTGCTGGTGCACTTCCATCCAGGATGCTACGGATTATCTGTGCATTGTTATGCTTGTCACCTCCCTGGATTTCAGAAAGAGCATGCCGGGAAAGGCCAAAATTTTCAGGAGTAACAATATGCCGGGTGACCTCTCCGTGCTTAATTTCAATAATATGTGTAGGGCCGTTGAGGCTGGGCTCATCAAGGGCAATGCCTTCTTCAGTCATGGAATGAACAACCATTGCGTGGCGTGTACCGGTCTGTACCAGAACTTCGGTATAGAGTTCCATGAGATCACTGTTGAAAACTCCCACAAGCTGCCGTTTTGCCCGTGCGGGATTAATGAGAGGGCCGAGAATGTTGAAGATAGTTCTTATGCCGAGTTCACGTCGGATGTGGGCTACTTTTTTCATTGACGGATGGTACAGTGGTGCAAAAAGAAAGGCAAATCCTGTACGCTCAAACAGCTCTTTGGTTGCTTCAGGAGGGAGGTCGATAGTGAAACCGATTGCTTCCAGAACATCAGCGCTGCCGCAGCTGCTTGTTACTGAACGGTTTCCATGTTTAGCAATATGGACACCTGCACTGTTGGCTATGATTGATGCTGTTGTTGAAATATTAAAAGTACCTGCATGATCTCCGCCAGTACCGCAGGTATCTACAGCTTCGTCATCAAGCACGATCGTGTTGGCTTTTGCCATGAGGCTGTAGTATGCTCCGGCAGTTTCAGATGGAGTAACTCCTTTCTTTTGCAGGAGGGCAAGCATGGCTGCAATGACAATTTCGGAAAAATGACAATCCATAATGCTGTTCATGCAGTATGTCATTTCTTCCTGTGATAAATTATCACCTGTAAGCAGTTTTTGCAGTAACTTCTTTTGCGGCATGAAACGGATTGGTTGGCAAATGAGTACGAATATTCGTAAATGTAAATAATAAGAAGAATTGATTGTATTGTAAAAGGCTGATTACGGATGTCCCGTAATTATTATGAATATTTTACATCTTATGGAAATTAAACAGATAACGCCATACCGGGAATCAGCCCTTCGTCAGGTTCTGATGAAAATGATGAGTCGGGCTCTTGATGCCTGTATTGTTACTGATCTTTCGGTTATCCGATGGCTGACCGGTTTCAGTGGTTCAAGTGCAAGGCTGATAGTTACCCGTGAAAAAAGCTGGTTGTTTACCGATTTCAGATATAAAGAGCAAGCCTCCCGTGAGGTCGATGTGGCTGAAGTGGTTATTGCAAGTGAAGGATTTGCAGCAGAGTTGAATTCGGGTCGCTATTTCCTCGGGGAAACGGTTGCTCTTCAGTCGGATAATATCACCTGGCATGAGGCTACCCGAATTATCGAACAGCTTCATGGTAAACAGAGAGTGATACCAGTTGATACTTTTTTTGATGAGTTCAGGATGGTCAAGCATGACCTTGAGCTTGTTAAGATGCGTCGAGCTGCTGAAATCAGCGAAATGGTTTTTGAAAAAGTGATTTCTATGATTTCTCCTTCTGTTACGGAGCTTGATATTGCTGCTGAGATTTCTTTTCAGCATAAAAAACTTGGTGCGGAAAAAGACTCTTTTGATCCTATTGTAGCCAGTGGACCGCGTTCTGCGATGCCTCATGCAAAGCCAACACCAGCTCCATTCAAAAAAGGAGAGTTGATTGTTATCGATATGGGATGCATCTATGAAGGGTATGCTTCAGACCATACCAGGACTGTCGCACTGGGTCGCGTGTCCAGCGAGGCCCGGAATGTTTATCGAATTGTAAAGGAAGCACAGGAGCTTGGCATTGCTTCGGCTAAGTGTGGAATGATGGCTAAACAGCTTGACGAAGAAGTGCGCCTGTTTATTAATGCTCATGGCTACGCCGAAGAGTTTGGTCATGGCCTTGGTCATGGTGTGGGGTTTGAGGTGCACGAGGAGCCCCGGATCAGCCCGAATGGAGAGCATTTGCTGCAGGAGAATATGGTTTTTACCATCGAGCCAGGTATTTATTTGCCAGGCAAATTCGGAGTGCGCATTGAGGATACCGTAGTGATGGGCCTTCATGGCGCGACGCCGTTACAGAGCTTAAGCAAGGAACTTATAGAGCTTTAGTTTGTATTTAATAGTCTGAAGTTCAGTTTGATACTTAAATAAAATAAGCTTTTTGATGCACTTTGTTTCCAATGTAAGTGTCGAGCTTCCTTGTTAAGTTTTTATGTATTGCGTATAATGAAAATGCGTTTTATGCCCCCCATAATCGCGTTTTTATGTTCCCCCATAAAATACAAATACATAAAAATATGATGGTAAAACTGCTCGGACATTTTTCAAGAGAGATATATTTAATTTTAAGTTGGTGTTTCTCTATCGGTGTTATTTTTTTGATTGTCTACATGACAGACCTGAAAGAAAAATGATTCCACAACAAGGATAATGAAGAACTGGCTGAAGCTCTTCATATCGTTTTCGGTTGACCAGCAACTCATGATAGATAAGGCAATATCATTGACCAAGTTGACGCTGTAAAGCCCTGGTACTCTCCGGGGTTTTGCTTTTTTCCTACTGCCCGTATTTACTCACTGTCTCATTTCCATGCCTGCTTCTTTTCCTTGATACTGCACAAATCCTGTCCCAATTGTCCCAAACCGCTACACTGAGTCAATCACCTCTTAACACGTCATTTTCATTGATTCCACTTTCTTTGCTTTTTACTATAATATTTGCCCTACACCGCTTGGGCGTTAATGCTCTTCAAAATATTATAAAATAACAGTTTAAAAATTTCAAAAACAACCGAAATAAGCTGTCGCGATGCATTGATTGCATGCGAAAAAATAAGCTTGGCATGGTAGTTGTATAAATACAATTGAATCGCAATCAAACTTCACTACCATGAAAAACTTAGATTTCACAAAGCTCCCAAAAACGTTACTCACATGTTGCTTTCAGTGAACGCATGGGCACAGGAACCGAAATCCCTGGTTGATCTGAAAAATGAAGTTAAGGATGCATTGAACTGCTCTTTCGTTACAACAGAAGGTGTTCCCGATAACGAAGCTTATGAAGTACTCGATTTCGTTCTACAAGACAGCAAAACATTCACTTTCAAGCACCCATACCTGCGTAAAATCGAAATCACGAATTCTAACAGAGGAATGTATACAGAAAACTCAGGCAACTTCACCGGCATAACCCTTCCAAATACCCGTGACAAAAAGTTTCTTGATTACTGCCTGAGACACGAAATCGGACACGTTATCGATCACGCAAGAGAAGCAAGAGATTCAAAAGAATGGACGACAGCACGGAAACACGTTGACACTAAAAGTATCAGCACCTATGCAGGCAAAAATGATCAGGAACTCTTCGCTGAAATGGTAGCCTACAGAACTTCAAAAGAATATGGAAAGTCTCTCGCACCTCTTTCAGGTGAAGTAGAAAAAATGATCGACAAATACCTTTACAACTGAGATTATGCCTATTCGCCCTTAAAGCATAAGGTATCGGAATAGAGAATAAACTAAAACAGATCAAAACAGCACTATCAGCATCGAATCAACTAAAATAATCATGACCATGAATACAAAGTTAGAATTAGGAAAGCAATCCATACATGAGCTTGAAAAACAGATAACAGATCTTAAATCAAGGGTTGCTGCTCAGGACATAGAGTTGACAAGAGTTTCTACGGCAATTTCAGAAAAAACGAACACGCTGAGTAATCTTCTCGACCAAATACACGCACTTGATATTGATATGTATGTAAAAAGGGATATGACTAAAGCGTGTCTGAAACTTTTAGAGACGGAAAAGATAGAAAAGCGTCTCAATATCGAACTGACAGAATCGGATTCTTTTTTTCTTTCAAAACTTCAGAAAAGGCATCCCAATCTCAATCAACGCGAGTTGAGAATAAGCCTGCTTGTCAAGTTGAATTACGACACCATTGAGATTGCGCGTTCTACCGGTATATCAACACGAGGTATGGAGAGTATACGCTACCGTATGCATAAAAAACTTGGGCTTGGAAAACATGAGTCAATCAAGACATACCTTTCTGATTTGTCGACATCTTTTCATGCATAAAGTTTAAGACACTTTCGAACTATGACACCAAACCCCGACACTCAACGGGGTTTGGTGTTTCCTGTCTTTTGAAAAATGCATGTCTGGTCAAGCAGAGATTTTAGTCAGTTTTATAACAACGGGAACTGTTTTCCCTTCATCTATAGTGACCGTTGTTCTGCCCGTTTGCTTGAGTTTTTCGCTCCAGGTAGCAATTTCATAAGTGCCGGCAGGAACATCAGGGATCGAGAACTTTCCGTCATGTTCGGTCACTGCGGCATATTGATTGTTGGTAATGATAACCCAACCGCCCATCTCAGAGTGGGTTTTGCACAGCAAATGAACAACCCCTGGCCGATCAAAGGTAATAGGTTTGGGAGTGCCTGGGTCATAGGTGTCGATGTTGAATTTTTTAGAGGGGCTCGTTGAATTCACATTATGATAGACTTTATCGTTGTTTGTAATGTCAACGGTTGATCCAACGGGTATCGTTGTTACTTTAGGGATAAAGGTAAGGCATCTCTGGTCAATAGATTTATGCTGCGGTACAACAGGCCCTTTAACGTCTACCAGATAGACAACGGCATCTCCTTTGTATTTTGACATGTTTGTCTCAATTTTTCCTGTGATTGTACCGCCACAAAAAGCATTCGAAGTAATGAATCCGAAGCTTGTCAGTAACACAGCGGTTTTTATGAATCTGGTCGTTCGCTTTCCCATATACTGCTCCTTAAGTTTAGTACGTTATGAAAAATTAACGTTAGCAAGAATTTCACCCTTACTTGACTTGTACCCATTTTTTTGCAGTATTATCACCAAGGGATACTGCCATTTTAAAATCTGATTGTGCACCTTCACGGTCTCCAACAGCGGATTTTGCAAACCCTCTTTTTCTATATGCGATTGAATTTATGGGTGTTGGATCAACATCTATGGATCGCCGGAAGTCCGATTTGGCGGCCTCGCGTTTTCCAAGAGCTCTTTCTGCAATTGCTCGATCGAAGAAAGCATTTGCGAGCACTGCTGGAGCCAGTCTGGGTCTATTTGCTATAGCTTTGGTGAGACTTGCTATGGCTTCTTTGTAATGGCCTGATTTCAGCATTGCTTTACCTGCGCTCAAATCGCTATTACTATGAGCAAATCGTGCATAAGCAGCATTACTGAAAAGCAGGAGCGTTATTACTGCAATGCCTGGAATCCGGAAAGTGCTTTTCATGATGTCCTCGCTTTTTAGGATGATTTTTCGAAGAGAACGGTTAATGGGTTTATCCCTTATGTTATTGTATCCATCTCCCGGAAGAACTTTTGACAATAGCCACAGCCATTTTAAAGTCCGGTTTTAGGGTTTCACGACTTTCTAGAGAGAATTGAGCAAACCCTCGTTTTCTAGATCCCGTTGCTTTTATTGGTGATGAATACCCATGTATGGCTTTTTTTAAGTCCGTTTTTGCTACTTTGGTCATTCTTACGGCACGTCTTGTTATCCCTCGATTGAAGTAAATCCTTGCAAGCTCAGATTGAGTAAGTTTTGGTTCATCTTTTTTTAATTCGATGCTTTCTGCTACAGTTTCGGTGTAATGCCTTGACTTATTTTTTTGCTCGGCACTGCTCAAATATTTGTTGTTATTTGCATAAGCGGCCTTTCTTAAAAAAAACGCATAGATTATCACATTAAAGAGAAGCCATAAAATAATGTAAGTCATTTGTTACCTCGCTTTTAAGGGGGGTTGGAATTGAAAGCAGGATCATGAAACGCAGACGCAAAACAGCGAAATCAATAACCACACCAATCATTTTAATGAACAGTCCCTTAACGCATACTTAATGAAAGCTTAAAATTTCATTAAAAATGTTGCCGTCTCGTTAAAAAAATTGGTGTGATTTTTTGCTTCATAAATAACAAATGCCCCGATAGAGAGCCGGGGCATGAAAGCTATTTTTTGAGGTAGTTCTTGTTCAGATAAATAGAAGAGATAAGGGTTGTAGCAATGATTGTTATCGTATCAATTGCCGCGCAGAAATATCGCCAAGAGATAAAGCCATTTTAAAGTCTGATCTTGCACCTTCATGATCTCCAAGAGCTGATTTTGCAAGTCCTCTTTTTCTATAAGCTGTTGCATTTACAGGTACAGGGTTAATTGCTATGGCTTTTCTAAAGTCCAATTTCGCGGATTCGATTTTTCCTAAAGCATGTTTGGCAAATCCTCTATCGAAGAAAGCGTTCGCAAGTTCAGCTTCGGCAAGGCGCGGTTTGTGTTTTATGGCTTTGTTGAGGTCTGCGATAGCTTCCTTGTTATGGCCTGCTTTGAGCTTTGCTTCACCGCTTGTCAAATAACCATTGCTCTGTGTGAAACGGGTATAGCTGAAAATACTTACAAGCATTACAGTGATTCCTGCAATGAGGAGAAAACGTAAATATTTACTCATGAGTTGCTTCGCTTATTAAGATGGATTCGTCAGGAGGACAGTAAATGAAACGCATAAGATGTAATAACCATGAAATTAACTTTAATCAACTTTCTCTTAAAGCAGGTTTAATGAGAGCTTAAATTTTAATTAAAAAAGTCTTGAGTGACCTTTGCAATGCATTGTTTTCAGCCGTTCATAATCAGCTTACTATCGTTGTAAGTTTTTTGAAAGGAAGTCGTTGCATGTACATTGATATTGTAAAGCAGGCGTTACTTTTTTTTGTTATGTATTGCTGATAATCTCATGTAATTTACGGGATATCTTGTAAATGTGAAAAAATATGACAGTAAAACAGCCTGAACCGACAATGAACGGTAGTTATTGCATGGTTATTACCACCGCGCCTGATCGGGAGGAGGCTGAAAACCTTGCGGATGGCATTCTTAATAATCGTCTTGCAGCTTGCGTGCAGATGGCTGATATCAGGAGCTTTTTTCTCTGGGAAGGAGCGTTGCAGAAGGAGAGTGAAGTCGCATTGTATATAAAGACCACAGAAACGCGGTACAATGCTCTTGAGGCCTATATTCAGGAGTATCATCCATACGATGTACCCGAAATTATTAAGCTGCCTATAGCCGGGGGATTGCCTGGTTATCTGGATTGGCTTGATTCAACTACTGCCGTACCAAAAACTTGAAGAAGTGCTGCTTCTTGGAATCCGTTGTCAGGGAGATATATAGCGACCTTTTGGTGTTTATTTCCGTTGCATCAGTGTTTTGATGTCGGCGGTGAAGGAGGTCATGATGAGGAGCGGACTGGCGTTGCGTTCAATGCCTCGGATGGCTTCTTCGGTGATGGTTGATATCTGAAAGAAATCCGCATTGGGAAAGTTTTTAACAAAACGATCGATTGCGTCGGTGATGTCGGGGTTGTTCAGTTCCTGAAAGTCAGGTTTAATTCTGCGGTGGTTGACATCTTGAAAGAAGAGCAGAAGAGCCGCAAGAAAGAGGGTGAGTTCGCTGCGGGAAAGGTTTTTGGCGTTTTGCTCACATGTGGTAATGGCTTCGTGGAAGCGACTGGGAGTGAGTACCAGGCGAAGGTAGTCGAGCGCCTGGTTACGGAGCATAATGGTTGCTGTTTCAGATGGATTGTTGTCGCTGCTGTTGATGAGCTCCCACGCAAGACGGAGGTTGCCTCTGGAAAAACTCACGATAAAGCTCAGCTCAGGATCTTTGATTTCAGGGCGATTTTCCTGCAGCCAGAGCCTCAGTTCGCTGGCTGTAACCCGTGAGAACTTGATGGCCTGACATCGTGAGCGGATTGTGGGCAACAGAGCCTCAGGCCTTGATGATACCAGAATAAAGACGATGTGGGCAGGAGGTTCTTCAAGGAGCTTCAGTAGTTTGTTTGCAGCTGAAGGATGCAGGCGCTCTGCCTGAGAAATAATAAAAATCTTTTTGCTTCCTTCTCTCGGCATAAAAGATGCTTTATGCTGGAGGGTGATAATCTGTTCGGTAAGAATCCCCATGGAGCGTTCCATGGCGGGAGAAAAATAGGGGTTTTGCTTTTTTTGTTCGAGCAGCGCGTCGTACCGTTCTTTAGCTTCAGTAAAGCGCTTGTTCTCTTTTTTTGCCGTGTCGCCGGGGTCGAGCAGTGCTGATTCAACCGGAAAAATATACTCCATGTTCGGGTGCATGAACGACTGTATCTGAAGGCAGTCCGGGCATGTTCCGCATCCCCCTTCAGTATCGGAAGTTTGAATGGAGCGGCAGTTGAGAATGGAGGCTATTTCAAAGGCTACTGATTCTTTTCCCGACCCTTCCGGGCCGGTGAAAAGATAGGCATGAGCAAATCGTCCGGTTTCGAGTGCTTTCCGCAAGACGCGGATTTGCTGTTTTTGACCTATAATGTTTTTCCAGCTCATGCCTGCCTTGCCGGGCTCAGATAAAGGTCAGCCAGTTGTAGGGGTCTTCACCGGTCTGGACGATTTTCAGATATGCGTGTTGCAGTGCTTCAGTAATCGGGCCTCGTTTTTCGTTGCCAATCGGGTATTTATCGATGCTTCTGACCGGGGTTATTTCAGCTGCTGTACCGGTAAGAAAGACTTCATCAGCAATATAGAGTGCTTCGCGGGGAATGAGTGTTTCGCGAACTTCATAACCGAGCTCTTTTGCAATGTGCATGACAGCGTAACGGGTAAAGCCAGGTAGAATCGATTGGCCCGACATGGGGGTATAGATAATACCGTCGCGGATAACAAAAATGTTTTCACCGCTTCCTTCGGAAACATAGCCGTTGACATCGAGTGCGAGCCCTTCGGCATAGTCGTCCATGACGGCTTCCATTTTTATAAGCTGCGAGTTCAGGTAGTTTCCTCCTGCTTTTGCCCATGCTGGCAATGTGTTTGGAGCAGGTCTGTTCCATGAGGAGACACGGACGTCAACACCGTTTTCCAATACATCATCGCCAAGGTAGGCTCCCCACTCCCAGGTAGCAATGGCTACTTCGATAGATGCCCGGTGAGGATTGACTCCTACAGCTCCCTGCCCACGGTAAACCAGCGGACGGATATAGCAGGCTTTATGACTATTGGCGTGAATGATGCTGATGACGGCGTCTTTAAGCTCTTGTTCGGAGTAGGGGATTTCAATCCGGTATATTTTTGAAGAGTCTCTGAGACGTTTGATGTGTTCGTCCAGAAAAAGTACGGCAGAACCTTTAAGGGTTTCATAGCAGCGTATTCCTTCAAACGTGGATGAACCGTAGTGGACAACATGTGACAGAATGTGGATTTTTGCGTCAATCCAGTCAATCAGTTCGCCGTTCATCCAGATTTTGGCAGTCTTGTTCATTATGCAGTCGTTGGGTGTTAAAACATTACCAGTATTAAACTCAAAGATAGCTTGTTTTGAGTTTTTTAAAAGTAAAAGAAGGCGTTTTTCTTCGGTTTTCAGACGATTGGACTTCTTTTGAGCAAAGAAAAGCGGCGATTGTAGAGGAAATGTAACTGGTCAATATCGAAGATAATAAGTCGCCCGACAGCATGCTGTCGGGCGACTTGTTCAATCGGATAGTACTGTCTGTCAGTAGATTCTTTCGTAGACTCCTTCAACCTCACGGAGAATAGGCTCATACGGTGTTGGCTTGCGTCCAAAACAGATACCCAGTGACTCGTACAGTGCGACTTGTTCGAGGTCCACATGGCGCTGTGTGATGGCTTTGCTGGATTCGATGAACTCGACCTTGCGGCCCTTGACCTTGGAGATCGTGACTCCGGATTTGCCTTCAAGCAGAAGCAGTATGGCTGCTGCACCGGCTTCAAAGCCGAAGTTGATATCGTATGCTGATGAGTTGCCTGAACGGACAAGATGACCGGGCTGGATAACGCGTACCTCTGGAATTTCGTATATTCCTTCGACAAACATTCCGGTTTCTTTCATGAAAATCGGTATAGCAGGGTCGACTTTCAGTTTTTTCTGTATTTGCTGAGCGGTGAATTTGCCTGCTCCTGCAAGCTTTTTATGGCCGAAGGCATCGACACCTGCTGATTCATCGACAATATCGCTGCCATCGGCATTTTTAAGCCCTTCTGCAACAACAATGGTGTAGGTTCCACTATGGACATCGCTCTCTCTGATTCTACGGGTAAAGCGTTCGGCGAGGTGTTCATAAACAACGTCCCAGTCTGCTGGAATTTCAGGTATAAGAATACAGTCGGCTTCAGCGGCTATTCCGCTCCGGAAAGCCGTATGACCAGCATACCGGCCGAATACTTCAGTGACCAGTACCCGGTTGTGGGTTTTGCCTGTTGTTTTCAAGTCGTGCACAAATTGCGCGATGCGGTTGATGGTGGAGTCGCCGCCAACTGAGTAGGTTTGCAGGTCGAGATCCATGGTTTTCGGCGCGTGGATGCACTGAATTCCTTTTTGGTTGAGATCAACCATGACACTGCCGGAATCGTCCCCGCCGCTGATAATAAGAGCGTCAAGGTCGAATTTCTTCATGCCGGCTTTGATACGGTTGTATTTGTCGGGATTGCTTATCGCTTTGATTTTAACTCTTGAATGGCCGGCTTCGGAGCCAGCAAAATTCGCATCAAAACGATCAAGACGTTCCTGATCAAGTCGGACAATTTTTTCCTGATCGATCAGGTTGTATAATCCGGCGTAACCGTTAGAGATGATATAAAGCTCAAGGTCTTTTGACAGGGCCATCATTGCTGCGCCTTTCAATACAGCATTGAGTCCGCCACAATCGCCGCCGCTGGTAAGGATGCCAATTTTTTTCACGAGTATACTCTCCTATTCAATGCTAATGTTAGTATTTAATGACCAAATTGATTTATTTGTCGGGAAATGATATTTCCTGCTTCTGGCAGTTAAAATAGATTATTTGCGTGATTTTTCAACAACAAGCCTCAAAATTAATAACAGCTGATTTTCCAGGAAAAACCTGAAATGCTGATTTTGTTATGAATTACCTGGATCAGGCGAGGATTGCCTTTGTGCATCTCAGAGAAAGAAAACGACAGACTGTTCTCACTGCTCTTGGTGTGGCTGTAGGCTCGGCAATGCTGGTGACTACAATTTCTGTTGCACGGGGTTCTTCGTCGAATATTGTTGCTAAAGTTATTGATACTGTACCGCATGTACTGATAAGCGCTGACAGGGTTGTTCCGCTGGTGCCGGAAAATCTTTTTAAGCAGCATACCGGGGAAGTTGCGATGGTGACTAAAAATATAAATCTGGACCAACAGGAGGTCATCAAGAATTATACCGGAGTTGTTGAGAGCATTCGGCATCTGGAAGAACTTCAGAGTATTTCACCCTTTGTGCTCAGCAAATTGTTGGCTCGGAATAAAACCCGTTTTGCACCTTGTGTTGCTCGAGGTGTTGTACCTCATCTTGAGGCTGAAATTGCCGGATTGCAAAAGAATCTGATTGAAAAAAATGCTCTTGAAGAGTTAGCGTATACACCGAATGGCATTCTTGTGGGTGATCTGTTGGCTAAAAAGCTTAATGCCGGGTACCGTGACAGAATTGTGCTGGTGACAAAAAAAAGCGAAGAGTTTCCGGTGACGATAGTCGGGCGATTCAGTAGTGGGTTTAATGCAAAGGATGAGCGAGAGGCTTATGTGAATCTTTCTCTTGCTCAGAGAATGGAGGGGATTGCTTCGAATTCGGTAACTGGTATTGGATTAAGGACCTCGCATGTTGAGCTTGCTGGCCAGACTGCTGCGAAGGTGCAGGAGTTGAGTGGCTACAAAAGCGAGAGCTGGGATGAAACCAACCGAAACGTTATTGATTTTTATAACCGTAATGCCTTGATTACGCTTGTACTTGTGGGCTTTGTTTTTATTGTTGCAGGCCTTGGTGTTTCATCCGTTATGACCACGGTTATTCTTCAAAAGGTTAAGGATATCGCTATTTTACGATCGATGGGTATGCAGGCTGGAAACATCACCCGTATTTTTATGCTCGAAGGGTTTATGATTGGCGTTCTCGGGGTGGTTATCGGTAGTCCAATGGGGCATGTGATTTGTCATTTTGTTGACTCAATCCGCTTTGAGGCGAGTACTGCTGGAGTGTTGAAAAGTGATAGAATTAATATTATCGAACAGCCAGAAGCCCACCTGATAGTGATTGTGTTCGGTATCCTGATTGCCGTGCTCTCTTCCTGGAGCCCGGCAAGAAAGGCTACGCGCTATTTGCCGGTCAGGATTCTACGGGGTGAAGTAGGCGTTTAGGTGGAACGGATAATACAGACAGCATGAGCAGCAGCACCTTCTTCCCTTCCGATATAGCCAAGTTTTTCGTTGGTAGTGGCTTTGACCGAAACTGTGCCGATTTCCACACCGAGACAGCGTGCAATGTTTTTACGCATTTCAGTAATGTATGGTGCGATTTTTGGTGCTTCAAGAAGGAGCATCGCATCGACGTTCATTGTTTTATAGCCGTTCTTTTCAAGAAGCTTTCCGACATGTTTAAGCAGTATCATGCTGTCGATATCCTTGAATTCCTGGCTTGTGTTGGGGAAGTGAAGGCCTATGTCACCCAGGGCGGCTGCGCCAAGAAGCGCGTCGCTGACTGCATGAAGCAGAACATCTGCATCGCTGTGGCCGTCCAGCCCTTTGTCTCCGGGAATATGAACTCCGCCGATTACCAGTTTTCGGCCTTCAGCAAAAGGGTGTACGTCAATACCAATTCCAATGCGCATGGTTGTTACGGATTTTAAGGGTTATATCAGTCGGGTATCAAAGATAGAATAAATCGGGTAAAATCTAGAATTGGATAGATGAAGTGCAGGGAAAAAGCCTTAAAAAAATGAGTGGACTTTTTTTGAAAGTTGTTTTTTATACTATCACCTTTTCAAGCTTTTTCTCTATAGTGTTTGAAAATTTTAAGAGCCAGAGGGGAAGGAGGTGCCCTGTATGAGTTTTTCACGATTACAGCGATTTTTTTGGATTTGTGCCGGTACACCGATAACTATCATTGAAAAATATCCTACTGAACACAGTAAATATTTCGGTATAGGGGCAACAATCTTTTTTACTGCGCTTTTTGCTGGATTATCGGGAGGGTATGCGCTTTATTTCGTTTTTGCCGGAAGCGCGTTTGGTGAATTGTGGGCTGTGCTTTTTGGTATAATTTGGGGTGTGGCGATCTTAAACCTTGATCGTTCTATCATTTCGGGGATCAAAAAGACCTCTAAAGGGCTGAAACAGTTTTATCAGGCTTCTCCCAGATTGATATTTGCGGTACTGATTGCTATTGTTATTGCTCGCCCTCTTGAATTGAAAATCTTTGACAAAGAGATTCATGAGCAGCTTCGAGCTCGCTACCTTTCAGAGCAAAAGGAGCGGATTGTCAAAGTACAGCAGTCGTTTAATGAGAAATATGTACTTGAGCTTACGCAGATAAAAACGTACCAGGAAGAGTACGATAAGTTGAGTGGCGAGGTTAACCGATTACGCGAAGAGCTGAAGGAGGAGGTGTTTGGGTCACGAACCTCAACGACGTCTGGTGTGCAGGGATACGGCACCTATGCAAAAAATAAGGAACAGGTTGTGACCTCAAAGCAGGCAAGGCTTGAATATCTGGCTGGCAAGCTTGCTGAGCTGCATGAATACCTGAACCGTCAGAAAGGTGTTGAGGGTATCAACAATCAAATGATGCTGACTGATGCTACGCTTGACCTTAAGGCATCACGTGCAGGGTTTGCTGACCGAAGTTGGGCTTTGGGGGAGTTGACTCATTCTACAAGTGATGTGAGCCGTTCTTCAGCTAATGCTGTTTTATTTATCACGTTACTGTTTATTGTTTTCGAGTGTGCTCCTCTTATTGTCAAGCTTCTTGCTGAAGCTGGACCTTCGGATATTGATATCAAGGAATCAGAGTCGCGAATTATTTCGCAATTGACGAATGCAACCTTTCTTTCACGTAACCGTACCATTAGGGAGTACCGTACTATGGGTTCGAAAATCGGTGGCAGGCGGGCAAAAAGATATGTTTCGAATAAAAGGGGATGGGGCCGATAGAACTAATCGGTTAATAAACTTCCACGGTATTCGCTGATGGGTATTGCTCCGGGAGTAGAGAAAAACTGTTCGATGGCAGTGGCTACTTTTTCACCGATATTTGGATAGACAAAGTTCATTGTGCCGATCTGCACGGCTGTTGATCCGGCAAGGAGAAACTCCATGGCATCCTCAAACCCTGCAATACCGCCCATCCCAATAATCGGAATATTTACAGCCTTGAAGACTTCCCATACTTTTGCAAGGGCAATTGGCTTTATTGCTGGTCCGGAAAGTCCACCGGTAATATTTTTGAGCAGGGGGCGACGGGTTTTGTAGTTAATCGCCATGCCAACAACTGTGTTGATGAGTGAGACGGAATCGGCGCCAGCTTTTTCTGCAGCAAGGGCAATAGAGCTGATGGAGGTGACGTTTGGTGTCAGCTTTATCATGAGGTGCCGGGGAGTTATTTTGCGCAGTTCCGAGACAATTTCAAAGGTTGCCTCATTGCTGACACCCATAATCATGCACTCGCCTTTGACGTTTGGGCAGGAGAGGTTGATTTCGTAGCCACTGATGTCTTGAACGTTGTCAAGCCTTGAAACGACCTCGCAATATTCATCGATCGACCGCCCGGCTATATTGACGATAACAGCTGTGTCGAGCTTGGAGAGAAAGGGTATTTTTTCTGTAATGAAGCGTTCAAGTCCGACATTTGCCAGTCCGATGGCATTGATCATTCCTGACGGGGTTTCTGCTATGCGCTGTGGTGGGTTGCCTGTTCTCGGTTCAAGGGAAATTGCCTTGGTTACAATGCCTCCGATTTTGGAAAAGTCACAGAGCTGACTGAGTTCTTCGCCGTAGGAAACCGTTCCGGATGCAAGGAGTACCGGTGATTTCAAATCAAGTCCCCGGCCGAGTGATACTGCCGCGCTGGGTTGAGATGTGGCGGTTCCGTTTTGGATCATTTTGCTCGGTGCTTGACGAGAATGACTGAAAGGTGCTGTTTGTTTTTGTTAGAACACTTTTATCCCTGACTTGATGAAGTCAGGGATAAAAAGAGATTTGGCATTCCTGGATGTCCAGTACAGTTTTATTTTCTGTTCAGGTAGTAGCAGGTTGCATAGTCTTTAACCATTCTGTGGGTATTGTATTCCGGTGCAATGGTTGCGATGGCGTTCCGGATTTTTTTAATCCACTGATCAGGTATGTTCTTTTCGTTGCGTTCGTAAAATGCTGGGATGATCTGGTTTTCAAGAACAGAGTACAATTGTTCTGCATCGAAACTATCCTGTTCTTCATGGTTTTCAAACGATTCGCCGTTGCCGATTGCAAAGCCATTTTCACCATTGTAAGCTTCAGGCCACCAGCCGTCGAGGACGCTGAAATTCAGTCCGCCGTGCAATACGGTTTTTTCTCCCGATGTACCGCTTGCTTCCATTGGTCTTACTGGTGTGTTCAACCACACGTCAACACCGGCGACCATCCTTTTAGCAACACCGAGATTGTAGTTTTCAAGGAATACAACCTTGCCGCTGAACTCTGGCCGGCGTGAGTGGTGAACAATCTGACGAATATAATCTTTTCCTGCATCGTCGTGCGGATGTGCCTTTCCGGCAAAGACTATCTGCAGCGGTCTTGACGAATGATTGATGATTTTGTCAAGGCGGTCAAGATCTCTGAAAACTAGTGGTGCGCGTTTGTAGGTCGCAAAACGTCGTGCAAAACCGATGGTGAGAACGTCGGGTGAGAAAGTGTTTTTTCTCGAACGCAGTGCGTCGTATTCGCTGTAAATCGAATTGATATGCTGGTGAAAAAGCTGGTTGCTCAGGTATCTGTCCATAAAGTCGATCAGATTACGTTTGAGACTGTAACGCAGCGACCAGAGCTCTTCATCGGTGACTTGTGCAAGTACGGCTTCAGCTGCTTCGCGTGAAAGGCTCATATCATCAACACTGCCGGTGAATTTTTTCCAGAAGCTGTCGGTATAGCCGCATGTCCAGCTGCTGG
Organism: Chlorobiales bacterium; assembly: GCA_026390855.1. Taxonomy (GTDB): domain Bacteria; phylum Bacteroidota; class Chlorobiia; order Chlorobiales; family Chlorobiaceae; genus Chlorobium. Next base: position 34,628 of record JAPLFE010000127.1, read on the forward strand.
CATGTACACCGTTGGTAATATGACCAATGGGCACTTCTGAGACTTCTTTGCCTGGGAAGAGATGCTGCCACATAACACGGGAGACTTCTCCGTGCAGTTTTGAAACGCCGTTTGCTGATCGTGATAGATTCAGGGCTAACACCGTCATGGTGAAAAGTCCGTAAATATTGTTTTTGTCTTCTGATCCAAGTCTCATCAGATCGTCGAAGCTCATTCCGATCGTGGTAAGGTACTTGTCGAAGGTGTAATGCATCATATCGCATGAAAAGCGATCATGACCGGCAGGAACAGGGGTGTGTGTTGTGAAGACGCAGAGTGAACGGACTTTTTCGATTGCCTCTTTTTGTGATGTTCCTTTGAGTAGTTCTTTGGCAAGCAGTTCGAGTGTTAGAAATGCTGAGTGACCTTCGTTCATATGATAGACCGACGGTTTTGTGCCGAGCAGCTCGAGGAGCTTTACTCCACCAATACCGAGAATAATTTCCTGGTTGATGCGCATGTTCTGATCGCCGCCATAAACTCTACAACAGATATCGCGGTAGTGGGATTCATTAGCGGGGATATTGGTGTCAAGCAGGTAGAGAGTTGCTCTGCCGACTTTGAGTTTCCATGCCTGCGCAAAAACTTCACTTTGTGCTATATGAACGGAAATAATGAGATCCTTGCCGTCCGGACCTGTGACCTTTTCTATTGGAAGGTTTTCAGGGTTCTGCAGGGGATAGTCTTCTTTCTGCCATCCATCCTGATTGAGGTTCTGACGGAAATATCCTTCTTTGTAAAATAAGGTGATGCCTATAAAGTTGATGCCCAGGTCGCTGGCGGATTTCAGGTGGTCGCCAGAGAGAACGCCAAGCCCTCCTGAATAAATTCTTACGCTCTCATGGATACCGAATTCCGCACTGAAATAAGCAACAGGATTCTCGGTAATTTCCTTGGTGTTATTTGCTGCCCAGGTATTCTGGTCGTTGAGGTAATCGGTAAAACGAGCATAGACGCGGTCTATTTTGTCGCCGAATTCGCCTGTACAGCGGGCTACAAGTTCATCATTGGAGATATGACGTAACAGTTCTACAGGGTTATGATTATTTCTTTCCCAAAGCAGAGGTGAGAGCTCTTCGAAAATTTGCTTTGCTTCAGTATCCCATGACCACCACAGATTTCTTGTAAGTGCTTTAAGGGAAGTTATTTTATTTTGCATAACTGAATGTGATAATGATTGCTTGCCGCATCAGTTTGATGTACGGCTGTATCTTAAGATTAAGACTTATGTGGCATGTTTTTCATATCGCATGAATTTTCGTGCCAGATCATTTAAATTATGGGCCAATTTACAGTTTTAGAATGGAAAACCGCAAGTCATTAAAAAATTGATTACAAGTGAAGTGAAAATAGCGCATATATCTGATCTTCATATTTCCGGGCGGAAGGATCGTCGGTATCTTAATGATCTTGACCGCATGTTCGATCATTTTAACTCGGTTGGGTATGATCATCTTGTTATTTCAGGTGATCTTAGCAATAGTGCACATCCAGGAGACTGGAAGATTATCAGAGAAAAACTGGAGAGCCATGATCTTTATCACTGGGATAAAACCACCGTTATTGCAGGGAATCATGATTTGACAAATCTTGAAGAGGAGTTGCGCTTTTATAATGCACTAAATCCACTCTCGCTGTTAAGAAAAAAGGCTTTTGATCGCAAGGTTAAAGAGTTTTGCGTTTTTTTTCAAGAACTGATTACAGGTGAGGAGCGAGGTGATCAAGGATTTCCGTTTATCAAGATCATAAACTATTCATCGGTTAAGATTGCCATTGTGGCTCTTAATTCGGTTTATCCATGGTATCCTGCCGATAATCCCCTCGGAGCCAGAGGTTCTATAAGTAAAGGGCAGTTGCGTGCTTTAAGTCTTGAAAGTGTGCTTGCACCCTTGGCCGATTGTTTTGTGATTGGGCTTTGCCATCATGCATATAAGGTTTACGGTACTGACTCACCGATTGATCAGGCTTTTGACTGGACTATGGAACTGAAAAACCGTGAAGAGTTTTTAGAGGCTTTAAAGTTAATGCATGCGAAGCTGGTGCTGCATGGTCATTTTCATCGGTTTCAGTCGTATAAGGTTCAGAATATACCTTTTATTAATGGAGGGAGTTTTCGCTACAATCCACTGTGCTACAGTGAACTGATAATAGAGGGGCTTGACAACTTCACGCAGAGGTTTGTAACGCTTCCTGCAAATATATAAGCTTTAATATGGCTCACTTTTTAAGGGCAGCCATATTAAAGCTTATCTGAGTATTCAATGTATTGTTTAGTTCTGGCCTCTTCGGGCAAGCTGGCGATCCATCATGATCAGGGCATGCCCCTTTTCACCGGCCATTTTCAAGGTCTCGAGGATTGATGTGGCGGAGGCTTCTTCCTCTACCTGTTCACTGATATAACCGTGCAGAAGCACTTGTGCGGCATAGTCTTTTTCCTCCAACGCTAGTTCATAGAGTTTATTGATGAGGACGGTTATTTTTCGTTCGTGTTTGAGTACTTCTTCGAAAAGCGCTGTTGGCGATTTGAATTCCATTGGAGGCTGCTCGATTTTTTGGAGTTCAACACGTCCTCCTCGTTCATTGATGAACTTATAGAGCTTCATGCCATGCTCTGTTTCTTCTTTGGTCTGGATTTTCAACCAGTTTGCAAAACCTGGCAGGTTTTGTGACTCTGCATAAGCAGCCATTGAAAGGTAAAGGTACGACGATGAGAGTTCATGATTGATCTGATCATTGAATGATTTCAGAAGAGCTTTGCTAAGCATGATAATTTCTCCTTGAGATTGAACTTAAGAGGTACTTTTTCATTACCAAGTCAACAAGGAGTCGGTTGTATTAGTTTCTTTTTTGCATGTAGTTACGGATTCTTTCGGCATGATCGCAGTCTTCCTGGTTGAGCTGCTTAAAAATATTTGCTGAAAGAGAGTTTGTAGGGCTGTCGAGAAACTGCTGAAAATGCGATTCACCTGCAGCCAGTTCAAGATCAAGAGCGATTTTCAATGCGTCAGTTATTGACGGAGGAGTGGTTGAATACTTATCGATGAGTTGTGCAATCTTTGTGTTGTTATCGATAAGGGATTGAAGGTCTGTAGATAAAAGGTTTTCTGGAAAGAATTGCAGAGGCTGGGGCTGTTTTTTCTCCTGCTGAAGCAGCGATGCATGACCTTGTTCCTCCATCGCGAGTTCCCACCAGAAATCTTCATCCTCAGAAAAACAGTCATGAAAAACGGTGTAGAGTTTCGCCAGGTTCAGTTCAAGTTTTATTGACTCGTCAAGATGTTTTTGAATTGTTGCGGGCATGGTCAATACATTTAATTTGTGCAGTTTCTTTGTGTACTTTTTTTAGCCAACAGGATGCTTGAATCATCAGGGTTAAGTTCTTGATGTGAAATATACTCAGTTATCTTTTACTGATGTTGTTTTTTTCTTGACTATGAAATTGAGCTTTTGGTGTTGAACATGGTGGCTGGTGTCCGAAGGGGAGGCCAGTTCTTACCTGATCGTTCGTTTTGATGATAGGATAAGCCCAACTCCCCAGTGTAATAAAAAGAACTCTCTTGAAATACACAAAACACACAATATAGCCAGCCCATGGGCAAGCGCTCATTCATTGATAGTATGCGGTGATATACGAGATTTTTTCGAAGCCCTGTATTTACTTTACAGGGCTTTTTCAACAGATGGGGTGATGAACGGAGGACAATGTCTTATTTGTTGCGGTAAGCAGCGTATTCCTGTAGACTTTTTACCCCGAATTCCTGGCGGCGGATACAGTCGATAGCCTGGACTGATGCTTCAGCTGCTTCGATTGTGGTGACAAAGGGGACATTGCTTAGTACCGATGCTGCACCAATTGCTTCTTCGTCATGCAGGGCTTTTTCACCTCTTGGTGTGTTAATGACAAAGTTGATTTTGCCGTGCTTGATAATATCGAAAATGTTTGGTCGTCCGTCTTCACCAACTTTGAACACTTTTTTGCATTCGATGCCGTTGTCTGTCAGAAACTGGTGTGTGCCCGCTGTAGCAACCAGATCGAAGTCCATGCGGTAGAGCTCATTTGCAATGGCAAGGATGCGCGGGTTTTTGTCCTGATCGTTGACGCTGATAAAAACCGCTCCTGAGAGTGGGAGCTGCATGCTTGCTGCTTGATAAGCTTTGGCAAAGGCTTCGGGGAACTCATCGGCAAGGCTCATTGCTTCGCCGGTTGAACGCATTTCAGGACCGAGGTAAACACCTGATTTTACAAATTTAGAGAATGGGAAGACTGGTTCCTTGATGGCGAGGTGCTTCATGCCGAGTTCATCACAATCTTTCAAGTCATATTCTTTGCGCAGATCGCTGAGTTTTTCACCAAGCATGACGCGGGTTGCAATCCTTACAACAGGGATAGCAGTTGCCTTGCCGACAAATGGTACGGTCCGGCTGGCTCTTGGGTTGACTTCTATAACATAGACGCTCTCGTTCTGCACAGCATACTGCACGTTCATCAGTCCCACCACCTTAAGGTTTGCTGCAAGGGTGCGGGTGTATGACTTCATTGTCGCAATGACGTTCGGACTGATGTTGTGATAGGGCAATATGGAGGTGGAGTCGCCACTGTGTATGCCTGCAGCCTCAACGTGCTGCATGATGCCGCTGATAACACAGTCAGTCGTATCGGCAATGGCGTCGATATCGAATTCTACAGCCGTTTCTAGAAAACGGTCTATCAGAAGTGGATATTTTTCGGTAATGAAGAGTGCCTGATCGACATATTCTTTAAGCGAATCGTCATTGTAGACGAT
>JAPLFE010000001.1 GCA_026390855.1 Chlorobiales bacterium
TTGTTGAGTGCGCACCTGCTGGTTATCGACGACATCATGATGTTCCCACTTGAAAAAACGGTTGCCGTCGGACTGTTCCAACTCGTCAACCAGCTTCATGAACAGACATCATTCATTATTACGACCAATAAAAGCCCGAAAGAGTGGGCGGAGATGCTTGGCGACGAGGTTCTTGCAACAGCGTTGCTGGATCGGCTGCTCTACAAGTGCGAAGTCATCAAGCTTACCGGCAAGAGCTACCGGCTCGAACACCGTAAAAGCATCTTTGATCAACAAGAAACGGCGGAAGGAGGGGCCAAGCTTAAAACAACACAATTACCGCTTCAATAAGTGGTAGTAAATCATTTTAAAATGACGTAGTTTAAACCCGCTGCCTGGGTGATTACTAATTTCCGAAATTGGTCGATTTTTAATTTCCGACTACAACATGTTCATGGTAGTCTTGAAAACTCACCTGACGGTTATTCCGTTTATCCCGGATTTGTAAGAGTTGGGCTTAATATCAACTCTCTTGTTGGTATGGAAGGTCGCCAAAGCACATTGCAGCTTGCATTTGAGCCGTTCGTTAATTCTATTAATGGAAAGAAAGCAGGTGTCGAGACTGGCTGTAGTTTAGGTATTCGCTACTTTTACACGATATCCCGATCGGTTGATCTTTTTACAGAAGGCAGTATCGCTCCAATGTTTCTAGGCATTGATACTATCGAACAGGGGGAATCAGGCTTTAATTTTCTTGACCAGATTGGAGGTGGTCTTCAGTATAAGCTTTTCAAAATTGCTCTTTTTGCCGGTTACCGTTTCAGACACATTTCCAATGCAAGATTCGTAAATCGCCCCAATGAAGGCATTAACTCGAATGCTCTCATTGGGGGTTTCTCATGGCTCTTTTGATTCAGATGTAAGCGGAAATTCCCATTTCCATTCATTTTATGTTTTCTGGTATTGACTGAGAATGGGTATGGCTTCTGCTGCTACTGATTTCCCACTAATCCTCTGCCGTAAGCCTTCCGAAATTCTTTATTTCCGTCTTTTCAATCGAGGTCTTTTGGTATTAATCTGCAATCATTCATACCAGATTTCTCGTATACAAGGAATACCTTTTGTTCATCACTTAGATCCTGAAAAATTGGCAGATTCAGCTCGAGCTTTAAGTGCTGACAACATCAAAGGAAAATCATGTTTCTGAACATGCCTGACAATAAACGAAGGAGAAAAAAAATCAGGTTTTACTTCAGCCTTATAGTAAAGAAATGTACCATGTTCCTGAGGGTATGCCTCAAGAATCCACCCTCCCTTATATACCTTGAAATCACCAGTAATTTGCTGAAAATCAAGGTGTTCTAAATATTTCCCCTGAACTTTTACTTTTAGATGAACCAATATTTGGAAAATCAATATTTTGGCTTTTCCAGCTTGGAAAACAACCTGTTCCACACCATTGTCAGAAATCAATCCACTTTCGATTATGTTTGGAATGAAATCTTTTTGATGGTTGTAATCAGTTAATATTTGCCACACTTTTTTAGGTGGCGCTGCGATATAAATTTTACCCGTAACGCCAGTTACTCCATTATCCAAGCTGGAAAGCACAACAGAGGG
>JAPLFE010000140.1 GCA_026390855.1 Chlorobiales bacterium
CAGGATGATTGATGTTTGCTGGAATGATAGCTCGTCCTCTGGCGATTTCGTCTCTGACAAATTCCGGAGTTATCGGTACACTTTTGCGGCCACCTTTTGAAAATGATGCAATCCATCCTTCAAGCTGCTGGTTTTCTCTAAGAGCAACATATTCCATTTCCGGGGTCACTATCCCTTTGCGGGCAAAGTACATTTGAGTGATTCCGAAACCTTCTTTTGCTCTACGTGGCGTTCTTGTTGTTATTGAGTTGGAGTAGGATGAAAAAGTCGAAGGCGTAGTTTGTCTCTCGGTGAAGCTCCAAGAGTCACGAATGGGGGGGAGTCCTTTTTCAGGGTCAATGATGACCGATGGATCAGAATACGGTCCACTGGTATCGTAAAGAGGAAAAGAAGAAAATTCCTGCCCCCGGCAGATATAGGTTCTGCTGAGTTTCAGTGTCCTCATGCCGACTTCTATGGGATAAAAAGAGCCTTTGATAAAGGCTTTTTCTGATGAGATCCCGTAAATGCATTGTTCAGGGCATGACTTGTTGTCAGTTGCGTAGGTCATAGAAGATGTTTAAACAAGCAGGCAGTGCAGGCGAACCTGGAAGAATAGAGAGAGACGGTAAAACAGCCGGGTTCATCTTTTCTTGCGTCAGCATTACCTGCATCAAGTTACAAGGGTTTACTCTCAGCTCTCTCTTTTTCCGGCCGTTGTGGCTGCAAAAAGATTAAGCACCCCCAAGATGAGAATCTATCACCACAATACTTAAATTCACCATATTTTACAAACAGGGTGTATGTAGAGGGTTTAATAAAAAGAAATCCTTAAACGTTCTGCTATGGTTATAAAGGATAAGGATTAAGATGGCCATGCCTTCGGAAGAGAGAAATAAAAATTTTATCTTTTCTAAAGAAGAAGGTCAACCAAACATTGAAGCTGTTGGTAAATTGAAAATTTCGGCATTATACCATTGAATTTTAATACACTATGCTAAGTGAAACAGAGTCACAATCGCGGATATTGCGTCTGCAGGCAATGCTCCTGAGCAAGGATATCCAGGCAGCTCTTTTCATCATGCCGATTGATGTCTACTATTTCGCCGGTACTCGCCAGAACGCTATACTCTGGATTCCTGCGGTTGGTCAACCAATGTTGCTTGTACGAAAAAGCCTTTCGCGGGCAAGGGATGAGAGCCCGATTGCTGAGATTCGTTCCTTTCCTTCAAGCAAAGAGTTTGCCTCCGTTTTCAGTGCCGATCAAGTATGTATTGGCATGACGTTTGACGTCGTTCCAATTCAGCAGCATCTCTATTATACCCGGGCGTTGCCAGGGCGCAGTTTTGTGGACATTTCGATGATGGTTCGTGAACTCCGTTCCGTGAAGTCGCCTTTTGAACTTGAGCAGCTCCGTAACAGTGCAGGCAAGCTTGCTTCGGTGTTTGCCGAGGTGCCGCACTTTCTGAAAGCTGGTATACGTGAGCTTGATCTCTCTGCCGACATGGAATATCGTCTTCGAAAGGCAGGTCATGAAGGATATATACGGATGCGGGCTTATAACCAGGAGCTGTTCTATGGCATTGCTGTTTCTTCCGGAGGGTTAAGCGGTGGATTCTTCGATGGCCCGGTGACGGGAAAGGGGTTGTCAAGCGCTTCACCACATGGAGCATCGTATGATGTGATTCGTATGAACCAGCCTGTTCTTATGGATTATCCTGCGGTTTTCAATGGTTACATTGCCGATATGACCCGCATGTTTGTTGTTGGAGCGCTTGATCAGGAATTGCAGCGGGCTTTTGATGTCGCGATCGATATTCAGGAGATGGTGCGTCAGGCCATGAAGCCGGGGGTAATCTGCGAAGATCTCTTTCTTTCAGCAGCATCAATGGCTGAGCGTGCTGGACTTGGCTCATACTTCATGGGTATGCCGGGTGAACAGGCGAAATTTGTCGGTCATGGCGTGGGTCTCGAACTTGATGAGCTGCCGGTTTTGGCCAAAGGGTTTTCAATGCTTTTGCAGGTCAACCAGGTTATAGCAGTCGAGCCAAAGTTTATAATTCCTGGCAAAGGGATAATCGGCATCGAAAATACCTTTGTTGTCACTGCGGAGGGCGGCCTCAGGTTAAGTGATCTTCCTGATGATATTGTGTTTCTGGAACCGTAAACTATGTGGCCTTCTGATACCTGAAAATCATGCATTTGGCAGAGCCAGTGTCATGGGCAGGTTAACGTGATTATCTGTACGGATCATACACCGAGCTGATAATTTTTCATTTTTACTTATTCACAATACAGATTTACTGCGGGGGTAGTTCTAACCCTTTTGTGCATATTGCTGAATGCAATATGACATTCCCGAAAATCCGATTTCCAATAAATCCATCAGATCCACAATCAGAATTTTTAAAGCAGTTTATAGGAACAT
>JAPLFE010000114.1 GCA_026390855.1 Chlorobiales bacterium
GTCCTTTTCATAAGGCGAAGGGCATATTTTATCCTAAGGCCGGGATTAACACTGATAACCGGCTTGCTCATGATCTGAAAAACCGGAGTATTCCAAGGATCCCGATGAACATCCTCACCCGGATCGATTACTTTTTCAAGAATATCCTTCTCAGTCACAATACCGTAACAATCGTCCTCATTCCGAGGTTCAACGACAAGACCACTCTCGTTAGACTTTTTCATAATCTGAAGCGCCTCTGCAACAGTACAGCTTCCTTTAATAATATGAAAATCCTTCTGCATAAGTGCAGATACCGGCAAAGTGCGTAATGTTATAAGCTGATCCATAGTCATCAGGTTGCTTAAATATTAAAAAAACACAGAATATCCCTATTAATGCTCAAAAGAATTTATAAATAATAGAGCACCGATATTATAACTGAAAGCTGAATAAGGCGGGATCCGTTAGCCAGCACCCGTAAAACTGGCATAAGGTATTAATTTATAAAAAAAAATAACATAATTGCAAAAACAGCCTGCTGAAACCGTGAATTATGCAATATTATGAGCTTTTTTATAAGCAGTCCAGTTATGCTTCAACAGAAGAAAAGCACTGAAATCTTTCTGAAGAAGAAAAGGATTTGTCTTCCGCTCATGACCTATTGATGAGACTGGCGAGAGCCCGTAATCGTGTCCAGGATAAACTTTTGTTGTTTCCCGAAACAACAAAAGTTTATCCTGCAATGACTGGTATTCATCAAAAGCCTGCGCTTCGGTACCGGTTCCCCCAACCTTTCCCACAAAAAGGGTATCACCGGTAAAAAGGGCATCGCCGATATGAATGCAAAAAGAATCACTGGTATGACCCGGTGTATGAAGAAGAGAGGCATGCAAAGAACCCAGTGGAAACAGAGCACCATCAACCGCCATGATCCCTGTAAGCTGGCACATATCCCCGTACAGGAGGGGAATGATACCGGTCAGATTCGTTATCGAGTCATTTCCATTGGTATGATCTTCATGTCCGTGAGTTGAAAAAACGAATCTGATGACATAACCGCTTTCGACCGCAAACCGGACAATCATGGCCGGATTGAAAGATGCATCAATCACAAGGGCTTCACCCGAAACCTCATCGGCGACGAGGTAGCCGAAATTCCTGTCTCCACCTGTCCGAAACTGTTCGACAATCATAGTAGCCCTCCTTTTTCAGGCAGTTTTTTCAACATTCAAGAGAAAAGCCCGTGCAGGAAAATCCTTATCCAAAGCTATAGGATTCTTTTCAAGTTCATGCATGATCGCTTCAGCCTTATAATCATCAAGAATAGCAAAACAGAGTGATGAATAGGTACCTACCATCGAATCGGTTGGCCACCACTCCTCTGCCTGTAATCCTGTTTTTTCGCAGTTGCACCCCCTGATATCCATACTGCTGATCATTGACACCTGATGCTCCTGAAAGAGACTCCGCACTTTCGGACGGGTCTCTTCATATCCCATAATGGCCAGAAATTTCATGATTTTTTTGTTATGGATGGTTTATCAGCTTTTTTTTCAGCCATATAATAAACAATCGGCACAACCACAAGCGTTAAAATAGTTGAAAGAATGCCACCCCATATCAGCGATATGGCAAGACCCTGAAAAATCGGATCAAAAAGCATGACAACTGAACCAATCACAACTGCCCCTGACGTCAGAATAATCGGCCGTGTTCGTACTGCAGCAGATTCAATGACTGCCTGCTTAAGTGCAATGCCTTCCGCCCTGCGGATCTGGATGAAATCAATGAGCAGTACCGAATTCCTTACCATAATACCAGCAAGTGCAATCATTCCGATCATACTTGTAGCAGTAAAGAAGGCTCCGTGCAGCATGTGTCCCGGTATAATACCTACAAGACTTAACGGAATGGCGATCATCATGATGAGTGGTGTCTTGAAAGACTGGAACCACCCTATAATCAACAGGTAAATAATAACAAGTACCACCGCAAACGCCGTTCCTAGGTCGCGGAATACCTCAAAAGTAATCTGCCACTCCCCGTCCCACTTCATCGAAAGCTTGTCTTCTGTTGACGGGGCTGCCGTATAAAGCGGAGTAATGGAATATCCCGCAGGCAGCTTGATCTTCTGGATTTTTTTATCCATGTCGAGCATAGCGTATACTGGGCTTTCCGTTGCTCCGGCAACATCCGCAGTCACATATACCACCCGGCGAAGATCCTTGTGGTAAATGCTTTTATCCTGAATTTTTTCCTCAATCTTCACCAGCTCTGAAAGAGGTATCATTTCACCGGCACGCAGCCGGGTTGTCAGCGTTCCCATGCCCTGTGACTGCACAAAAATACCGGAAAGATCATGTAACGATGTTCTGTCAGACTGTGGCAACCGGACCTGAATTGTAACCGGATCAAGATCATGTGCCGTATGAATCAGCCCCACATCCATGCCGGCAAGCGACATACGCAGCGTCTGGGCTATCTGCTCGGCACTGACTCCCCGGAACGCAGCTCGCTCTTTGTTGACAACCAGATTATAAACCTTCTGGTCGGCTTCAACCAGCCAGTCAACATCAACAACGCCTGGAGTCTCTATAAAAACTTTTTTCACCTGGGCAGCAAGAGCAATCTGTTCATTGTGTGACGGCCCATAAATTTCAGCAACAAGCGTTGACATAACAGGGGGCCCAGGCGGAATCTCGACAATCTTTGCATTCCCATGATAACGCTGTGCGATCTGCTGAACACCAGGCCTGACCCGTTTGGCTATGTCGTGGCTCTGTGCCTTACGTTCGCCTTTATGAACAAGATTGACCTGGATATCAGCCATATTCGCCTTCTGTCGGAGATAGTAGTGGCGAACAAGACCATTGAAATTAATAGGAGCATTAGTACCGACATAGTACTGGTAACTGCTGACCTCAGGAACTGTTTTCAGATAGGCTGAGAGCTCCTTGGCTACCCTGGCTGTCTGCTCAAGCGAGGTGCCCTCTGGCATATCAAGAATGACCTGAAACTCGTTCTTGTTGTCAAACGGCAGCATCTTCATCTGCACGGCCTTCAGCGGCACCAGCGCAATCGCACCAGCCAGCATTAAACCTACCACACCGAAAGCAAGCCACCGTTTCACCGGGCTGTCAATAAACGGAGAGAGTATCGTGTTGAAAAACTTGTAATAGCCTGTTTTAGTAACATCATACTCTTCGTGATGGCCGCTCTCTGTTTTCAAAAGGCGGAACGAAAGCCAGGGCGTTGCAATCAGGGCAACAAGAAGAGAGAATATCATGGCAAGCGAAGCACCAATCGGCATAGGACTCATATAAGGGCCCATCAGACCGGAAACAAAAACCATGGGAAGCACTGCAGCAATAACCGTAAACGTTGCCAAAATGGTCGGATTACCCACCTCATTGATCGCTGTTATAGCTGCCTGCAGTTTTGGCTGTCGCTTCATAGCGAAGTGACGGTGAATGTTTTCGGCAATGATAATGGAATCGTCAACCACAATACCAGTAACAAAAATCAGCGCAAACAGCGTCACCCTGTTGAGTGAATAATCCAGCAGGTAATAGATCAGCAGAGTAAGTGCAAAGGTTATTGGCACAGAAGCGAGTACCACAAGTGATCCTCTCCAACCAAGGAAAAATCCGACAACAATGGTGACTGCCACAACGGCCATCAGCAAGTGCTCAAGGAGGGTAAAGACCTTTTCAGAAGCAGTTGCTCCATAGTTCCTAGTCTCGGTTACCGTGATGTCCTTTGAAATAACCGTCTGGCGAAGTCCGGCGACCCTTTCCATCACCTTGTCGGCAAGGACTGAGGCATCGCCTCCCTTTCGCTTGGCAACCGTCACCGTTACCGCAGGGTACTCTCCAGTATCTGAACCTGCCGGAGCTGCCGCAGCCCATCCAAAAAAGTTATAATTATTAACCTCTTCTGGCCCGTCAACAACACTTGCGACATCACGGAGATAAACCGGTGACGCGCCGTAGATACCGACGACAATATTACCAACATCGCTGGCACTCTCAAGAAACTTTCCTGTACGGACAACTATCTCTTGGTTCATCTGCTTGAAATCACCGGAGGTCATCTGGCTGTTGGCCATCTGCACCTGACGAGTGATCTGCAGCGGACTCACGTTGTACTTCAGGAGCTTTTGCTTGTCAAGAACAATCTTTATCTGACGTTTCAAGCCTCCCTTTATTTCAACATCACCGATATTTTTTATTTTTTTCAGTTCATCGGCAACCTCTACGGCTGTTTTCCTTATCTGGTATGGATCTTTGCTTTTGCTCCAGAAAGTGAGATTAAGCACAGGAACATCGTCAATCGAGACCTTTTTCATCAATGGGAACTGGACGCCTTGAGGCATCTTGTCCATGTTTTTCATAAGGGTCGACCAAAGCTTGACCATGCTTTTCTCGGCATCCTCTCCTACTTTATAGCGAACAGTCACTAAAGCAACATCAGGCATGGAGGTGGAGTAGACATAATCCACTCCTGGAATTTCGGTCAATGTCCTCTCAATCGGTTTGGCAACACGTGCTTCAATCTCGGCCGGTGCAGCACCAGGGAAAGGGATAAAAAGATCAACCATGGGCACGACAATCTGGGGCTCTTCCTCCCTTGGAGTCATAAATGTCGCCATAATGCCCACAAGGAGAGCGGCCACCATCAAGAGCGGCGTAATCTTCGAATTGATAAACTGTTTTGCAAGTTTACCGGCAATACCTTCATTCATTTCTTCTGAACCTCCTTAGTCACACGCGGACTCTTTATTACGGTTACTCCTTCATTAAGTTTGGGATTATAGGTTCCCACAACAATTTCTCCTTTATCCAACCCCCCGAGAACAACAACCTCTCCATGCATCAATCGGCCTGTTCTTATCCATCTCAGTGATAAGCGGTCATCAGCTCCAACAACAAGAATACCGGTAAGTTCTCCTTTACGCACAATTGCCGACTTCGGCACCAGCAGAATTTCAGCTTCTCCTGCTGCACCTTCAGCAGTACGAACCGGCACAATATTTTCGACAGCCACAGGAAGTTCGGGTTTCGCGCTCTTTATCTGCTGTACCTCATTATTCCCACAGCCCGCAAGAAACAGTAACCCCGCAGCGGGCAAAAACAGTAATTTCTTTTTGATAGGTATACCCATGGACTCGTTTCACTTCAGTTATTAAATCCTCTCAGTTTCCCCGGTAATAGGAAAGCTCACTTTTTGCCACGCAGTAATCATACTTCGCCTGATTCAACCTCATTTTCGCATAGGTATAGGCCTGCTCCCTCATCAAAAGCTCAAAAGTCATGGCCATGCCGGTCTTGTATTGCGACCCGATATAATCAAGGCTGACTTTACTTTCTTCAATTGATTTCTGAGCAACGGCGATTCTGGCTTTTGCCGTTCTCATCGACCGTAATGATTTATCAACTTCTGCAATGCTGTTGCTCCTTGCGTTTTCATAGTTGTACATCGCCTCTCGCTCTTGGGCTTTAGCCTCCTGGATACGACCAGCAGAAGACTGACCATCGAAAATATTCCACTGCACATTCACCCCGAGCCCCCAACTTGAGCCGCCGCTGAAAATATTGTCACTATGCAGGTTGGTCTGGAGAAATGCGTTCACACGGGGAAGTCTTGAAGCACGGGCCATATCTGCCTGATAACCGGCAATTTGCCTGCTTGTTTCGAGTGCTTTGAGATCAGCCCGGTTTTCCGGCATGGTTTTGTCTTTTCCACTTGGCAAAACACCTTCAACAACAAGATCTCCGGTCGGAACAATAGTTACCCCGGAATCGAGATGCAGCATCACTTTGAGGGCATCGGTCGCATCTTTTATGGCGTCATGCAGCATAAGCTTCTGCTCCTGAAGTTCTGCAAGTCTTACCTCTGTTGACAGCTTGTCGGACTTTGTCATCAACCCCACAGCAAAGGCTTTAGCAGCCTCGTTGCTGTGCCCCTGCATGGTTTTTATAGACTGTTCGACAGCCTCAATATTTTTTCTAGCAAGAATGAGACCATAGTATACTTTGCTGACCTGAAACCCGATGGTCTCCTCAGTCCTGACGGCCATATGCTCTTCAGCTTTTTTGGCCGTGACCGCGATTGTCCGGCCTATTGCGGCATCGGCGTTGTAAACGGGCTGCATAACCTGAAGAGAGGTGTTAAAATCATTGATGACATTGGGATTATTAAGCCTTTCAGGCAAAAAATCGCTAGACTGGATACTGCTCTGCTGAAGCTTGAACACAAGCGCAGCTCCCGGATCGTTTGTCACCATAAGAGTCTCCGACAAGGTGACTTTTGGCAACGATATCTGACGGGTCTGAACCACCCTTGCCTCAGCCTGATCAATCCTGCTGTGGGCAGCTTTAATTGAAGAATTGTTCTGACGAGCCATTGAGATGGCGTCGGAAAGGGAAAGCTTCATGGCTGTTTCACCGGCTTTAGCCTGAAGAGGCAACGTCAGTGCACCGGCAACAACAAAAATGATCAACGCTTTATATACCTTCATGGTCTTCTACTGTTTTGAAATGAGTTTTAAAATCTTTTCTACACTTTTCGAGTCATCATGATTCACGCACTCCTTGAGGTTGCGTTGAAGCACCAGCGAAAAGGTATTCTCAAGAGCTGCTTTTGCCGCTTGGAACTGGGTAATAATCTGGGCACACTCCTCATCCCTTTCAATCATCCTTATCAATCCCTCAACCTGACCTCCCACCCTTTTCAGCCTAAGAATCACATCTTTCATAGTATCCCCGGTTGTAATCATAATCGTAGTGAGTAAACCTCACCAAACATTATACCCATACCCTGTACAGGTATAATAATATCAAAAAAAAAGATGATCAACAAACAGTTTTATTCTGTCTGGGAACATTACGTGGTGCCATAGCAAAAACGGGAAACTGTTTCCCTCCGCCCGTCATGATTATGATACCATTATGGAATTTTAGCGTTTGGCGATGAGTTTTAAAATCTTTTCTACACTTTTCGAGTCGTCATGACTCATGCACTCCTTGAGATTGCGTTGAAGTACCAGAGAAAAGGTATTCTCAAGAGCTGCTTTTGCCGCTTGGAACTGAGTAATAATCTGGGCGCACTCTTCTTCTCGCTCAATCATCCTTATCAATCCTTCAACCTGACCACCAACCCTTTTCAGCCTCAGAATCACATCGTTCATAGAACTTCTGGTTGTAACCATCATCGTAATAATAAATGTTATTTACCCCTATACCCCATATAGGTATAGCGATATTAAATAAAGATGACCAACAAACAATTTTTTCTGTCTGGAAAATTACAAGCCATAGTTAAAAAAAGAGAGGGCTATTTGCCTCCACTCGCAATGATCATTTCCGCTGTAGAGCAACATATATCTGACTTCACCTGGCAAAGCATACTCTCAGTGGCCTGTTGCATGATCTGTGACATGATCGTGTCGCTCATGAACTTGAGAATACCTTCCGGCATAAGATTCAATGGAAAGGAGAGGTTGAAATCAAGAGAGATATCAGTATCAAAATAAACTGAAGTCCGATCATCTTTTTGATGAAGAAGACATATCTCAGAACTTGCCTTCCCAATAAAAGTATGTGGATTGTCGGATTCAAATACAGGATAATCATGAACAGGACGCCATAGGATCCGCCTTGCTTTGCCATGGAAATGATCTCCATTTTTTAACTTGGCGGCAAACGTTCTTCCATAGTTATCATCAGGATCATGCAGAGAAAAACTCTCTTCATGTTGACGAACAAAAAAAACTGCGGTAATGGGATGGTTTCGAGGATCTGCAACCTGAAAAACCCATTGAAAAACATCCAACTCCATAAAATACTTGACATTAGTGCAATAAGGATTACACTTTATCAGTTTTTCGTGATTTGCAAAATAAATGCTTGACTCATGCAAGCAAGAGTCAAGAACGATGTGCGCATTACTTTTACCAACAACTTCCATGATTTATAAAATAATTAGAATCCACTAATGAGCTGTGGATTTTTTAACGCATGCTATGGGTAGAGAGTTCCAGACATGGCAGCATAATCAGTCCTATATTACAGGTAGCTCTCTTTCCTAGCTTTATGTTTTATGCTTTCGTATTCACGCCCTCCGCAATTTTATTGAGTGAGCTAGACAGCATCGTCAGGATCATATCAACAACTTTTAATTGTGAAGCACCTATATCAGCCAAAGAGTTGCACAAAAAATTAAAGTTAGCAACGGTGTCGATAACCGACTCTGAATTTACTGGAGCAGATGAAGTCTTTGGAACAAACGCCGGTTTAGGCGTCTCCGCACTCACCAAAGAAGCCTTGGTTTCAGGTATAGTGTTATTTCGCTTCTGCTCTTGACTTACCGGATAATTTGGGCTCTTGGGTTGGGAACTTTCATTACCAGAATCAATACCTTTCTTGAATCTTGCAAAAAATCCAGCTTTTTTTTCTTCTTTAAACATAATCTCTTTGTTTTTTACGTTGAGGCGATCATTATAAGCTGAAAAATAATAGCGTACACAAGAATAAGGAAATCGAGAACGACATATATTCCTGTTAATTCACTCCAGACTCAGTGAAGGAAAAAACGATCATTACCCTCCAAATTTGTCTTTGGCAGCATCAAGCACATCACAAGTAATTTCATTATATCCCATTTCCTCAGCATACTCTTCTGCAGCTGATTTAATTTTACTCTGAAGAAAGGATGGGACACTTTCCAGCCAGTCCTGAGCTTCGTCAGTCCATCTCGCTGATACGACTCTGGATTTCATCGTTTTATGGTACTCACTAAGAACATCAAGAACAAACGAATCAATAATATCGCTCTCTGTAAGAACTGAGGATGGAAAAATTTGTTCCACCAAAATTTTGTTACGGACTAAATGAATTTTTAACTGCGGAAGATAAAGCACCGCTGCCATATAATCAGGGGTTCCGCATGTCAGAAACATTGCTATTTTTTTCCTTTTCAGGTTCTGTTTCAAATTACCCTGGATCAAGGCCCCCAATAACTGTGAGGAAACGAGAAAATAGTAAACCGGCGCTCCAAGAATGACAAGATCAAAATCCCTGATAAAGCCGTAATCCGCCAGTGCCTTACATTTCGCTTTTTCTACATATACATCGTTTTCCGCCAGTTTCAGTCCAATAGCATCGATAATTGCTTCTGTAGAACCATTTGTAGTTCTGCTATCATATAAAATAACAGCTTTCATTGATAGGACAGGTAAATGTTGTGTTTAAAGTAAAAAACGTAGGGTCAAGTTAAACTGACCAGAAAAAAATCGACCAATTTTTATCAATATATTATATAAAAATGTTCAATCGGAAAGCCCGTCCCAAAAAAAAACGCGTTCATCTGTTACAATACAGCCTGAATATGTGGATAGAAAATAAGTCATTTTCTCATTGAAACATTACCGTATCGATGTAAAAAACCTACTTACTGAGGAGTAAATACTAAAACATGATTCCCCGGTAATATAGTTTTCACATATTTTACCTGTAGCTCCTTTTGACCTTGGGATTCTTCTGGGCATCAATGCAAAGGGTACTTAAAGTACTCTGCATATCGTTTTTCTATTTGCTCTGGAGTTGAAAATGTTTTAACTTGAATAAAAATCGGTTAACAAGTGCCGGAATCAATTTTTACACAAAAATCTTTCTTAAAACCACTAAACAAAACAAGCCATGTCAAACGGAACAAATGATGTATCAGGCGCCATCAGCAATCTTTTTGAAACTGTAGGTAAACTTGCTCAGCAGCAGGTTGAGTTACTGAACAGCGGAATCAAAACAGCAACTTCGCTTATTGAGCCTCTTGGAAAAACAGCTACCGATCTTGCAGGCAGCCTGTTAAACGCATTTACTCAGGTTTTACAGTCCGTTTCTTCAGCTATTGCTCCTAAAAAGTAACTGCTGTCTTTTTTGAAAAAGCACCTTATACATAAGTATAGGGTGCTTTTTTTTTGCTTTCCGCAAAAAATTTTTCATTGCTATCGAGCAACAGGTCTCGATTAAAACGACACCGACAGAGAAGGCTCCCTGTATGAACCTCCAGAAAAATATCATTGGCCTGTTCTGTGATTATTTCAGCAAACCCCTTTCAATCTCAAAAATACAAGGGGATGCCTCAAGCCGTCAATATTTCAGAGTAACCGGCACTCAAGGAACTTCTATTGCCTGTTACGATCCAGCATTTGAAGCATCAACAACTGAAACATACCCATTTCTTGTCCTGCACAGCCTTTTATCCAGGCATGCTATTCCCATTCCTGCACTTATAGCCATTGATGCTAAAAATGGCCTTCTGCTTCTTGAAGACTGTGGTGACCTTCTTCTGCAAAATATATTTGATTCCTCACAAGAACATACCGTATCTGAGAGGTACAGGAAAATCATTGATATCCTTATACAAATTCAAACTATAAGCGGTAATAAAAATAAGATTCCGTTCAGCATGTGTTTTGATCAGGAAAAACTCATGTTTGAATTTGATTTTTTTATCCAGCATGGCCTGCTTGATTACTTTTCCCCAGCGTTCGATCAGCAAAAGATCGGCAGGTTGCGAAATGAATTTGAAACTATTGCGAAAATCCTATTCAAGCCTCAACACTTTGTAATGAACCACAGGGATTTTCATAGCCGAAATATTCTTCTGCACCATGACAAAGCAGTGATTATCGACTTTCAGGATGCCCGCATGGGTCTACCGCAATATGATGCAGTTTCCTTGATAAGAGACTCTTATATCAAGCTCAACCCCTCATTGGAAGAAAAACTGAAAGCTTATCACTACAATGCCCTCTGCAGCTATGAATTGACCTCCATGAGTTTCGATGAATATCTTTTTTATTTTGATATCATGGCCTTTCAGAGAAATATCAAGGCAATAGGAACTTTCTGTTACCAGACCCAGGTCAAAAAAAATAACACTTTCGAACACTCGATTGCACCAACACTAGGTTACTTGCCCGATTATATCAATGCAAGAAAAGAGTTGAAAGGTGCAGGGAAAATTCTACAGACTCTTCTTGACGTGACTGCCAGATGAAAGCATTTATCCTTGCTGCAGGCTTCGGCACTCGACTGCGTCCCTTAACAGATCACCTGCCGAAACCACTGATTCCGGTTCTTAATATTCCCAGCCTTTTTTATACTTTTTTTTTGTTGAAGCAGGCAGGAATCACAGAGATTATATGCAACATCCACCATCATTCCAATGCGATCAGGCACTTTATTGAAGCAAGCGATCTGCCGGGTATTAGTGTCGTATTTTCAGAAGAACCAGTAATTCTCGGTACAGGGGGCGGCCTGAAAAAATGCGAAAAACTTCTTGGTTCCGACGAGTTTCTTCTCGTCAACAGTGATATTATTACCGATATTGACTTCAGAGCGCTCATCAATCATCATCACCAATCTGGCCGACCAGGAACTCTAACCCTGTATAAAACACCAGAAGCTGCTACCATAGGATATGTCGGTGTTCAAAATGGTCTTGTCATAGACTTCAGAAACCTTCGTAATTCAGGATTAGTTTCCTCGTATATCTATACTGGTACTGCGGTTCTCAGTCCTGAAATTTTCAAATTTCTAAAAGAAGAATTTTCAGGAATTGTTGATACTGGATTTACAGGACTTATAGATAATGGTGGCCTTAGCTACTACAGACATGAGGGACTATGGAAAGATATCGGCACCATGCAGAACTACTGGCTGGCAAATCTCGATATCGCATCGGTAATAACCAAAACATCTCATCAGATGAATCTTGCGATCGGCATTCATCCGCACTCGATCTCTCCTGAAGCGTTCATCAGTCCTAATGCTGATATCGCCTGCTCCGTCATCGGTAAAGGATGCCACATAGGGGCTGACTGTACAATCAGGAATTCAGTACTGTTGCCGGATGTAATAATAAAGCCAGGAAGTACCATCATCAATGCTATTATCGATCCTTACAGCATGACAGTCATGAAGCATCAGCAATAAAACCGGAAAGACACATGATAGCAACAGGACTGGACATCCTGCTCAGAAATACCAACAGATTTCTTAACAGGAATATAGGACTCATCGTCAATCAGACATCTGTTACACCTGAATTGAAATACTCATGGAATGTTCTCAAAGAAAGAGGGATTAAACTCAAACGGATTTTTTCTCCTGAACATGGCCTTTTTGCAACAGAACAGGATCAGATTGCTGTCAGTTACCAACCGGATCTGGACTGTGAAATAGTAAGCCTCTACGGCGACTCGGCAAAGTCACTCCTTCCCAACAAAACCCTGCTTGACAACATTGACCTTATACTATTTGATATTCAGGATGTTGGCTCCCGTTATTATACCTATGTGAACACTCTGGCTCTGTTTATGGACTCAGTCTCCGGAATGGACATAGAAATCATGGTGCTTGATCGCCCAAATCCTCTAGGGGGAACCATTATCGAAGGGCCTCTGCTTGATCAGGCATTCCGTTCGTTTGTAGGTATCTTCCCAATACCAGTACGCCATGGCATGACTGCCGGAGAGCTGGCTCATCTCTACCGTGACTTCAAAAAACTTGATATCAACCTGAGTGTTATCACAATGGAAGGCTGGAAGCGCTCTATGCTGTTTCCTGAAACCGCTCTTCCTTGGATTCCTCCTTCCCCAAACATGCCCACGTTTGCCACTGCCGAGGTCTATCCAGGAATGTGCCTGTTCGAAGGCCTTAACGTCTCTGAAGGCAGGGGAACAACAACTCCATTTCAGCTTTCTGGAGCACCATTTATCAAGCCTGCTGAATTTACCGAACGTTGCCAAGTTTTTGGCCTCGAAGGGGTTCTTTTCCGCCCGGTATGGTTTAAACCAACATTTCACAAGTTTTGCGGGAAAGTAATCGGCGGCATCTGGTTGCAAGTTACCGACCACTCCCGCTTCAGATCTTTCGCTACAGGGATTGCCATGACTTTGGCACTTCATGAACTCTACCCCGAGCACCTGCAATTTTTGAATGGTGTGTATGAATTCAACGATACACTTCCGGCATTCGATCTGCTAGCCGGAAACAGCCATATCCGAACCTCAATACTAAACGGTTACAATGTCAACAGTATTATTGCGTCATGGAAAGCTGACGAAGCTGAATTTTCAGAAATCAAGCAGGGCTTTCACTTGTATGATTAAGTGACACTTATGCTTAGGCACTATGAATAACAAGACTCTACCCGACATCTTTGTTTATTAACACCTTTGAACAATTGTAAAAAATGCAGACCATCGATCTTGCCATCATTATCCTGTTTCTCATTGGCAATACACTCTTTGGCCTCTGGCATGGTAAAAGCAACAAAAATTCCAGTGACTATTTCCTCGGAGGCCACAATCTGCCATGGATTGTTTCGATGCTCTCCATTGTTGCTTCAGAAACCTCGGTACTGACCTTCGTCAGCGTTCCTGGTCTTGCCTATCGGGGAGACTGGTCCTTTCTTCAACTGGCAATGGGTTACATAATCGGTAGAATCCTTGTCAGTTTCGTGCTCTTGCCCATGTATTTTAAACATGGCGTCAGCTCTATTTATGAAGTCATAGGCATTCGTTTCGGTCCCGGGATGCAAAAAGTTGCAGCTATTGTGTTCCTCGTCACGAGAACTCTCGGAGATGCTATCAGATTTCTTGCCGCCGGTGTTGTTGTGCAGGTGGTTACTGGGTGGTCTCTTCCGCTCTCAATCATGATAATCGGTTTAGTAACCCTTGTTTACACCCTTTCGGGAGGCATTAAAGCCGTCATCTGGCTTGAAAGTTTTCAGTTCGGTCTTTACCTTCTGGGAGGTATCCTCTCCATCGTTTTTCTTCTTAATAACATGGGGAAAAGTTTTCCTGAAATACTGGCATCGCTCGGCAGCTCAGGAAAACTCAACATCATCAATACTGACCCTCATATTCTAACTAATCCTCTCGCTTTTTTCAGTGCATTTATCGGTGGCACCCTGCTTTCCCTTTCATCGCACGGGGTCGACTATATGATGGTGCAACGTGTGCTAGGATGCAAAGATCTTGGATCAGCAAGAAAAGCTATGATCGGCAGTGGATTTTTTGTTTTTTTCCAGTTTTCAGTTTTTCTTCTTGCCGGTTCTCTTATTTCAGTGTTCATGCATGGTGCTACAATGGAAAAAGACCGGGAATTCGCCTTTTTTATTGTCCACTATCTTCCTGCAGGGTTAAAAGGATTATTGATAGCAGGCGTATTATCTGCTGCCATGTCAACCCACAGCTCTGCAATAAACGCTCTAGCTTCCTCAACTGTGAACGACATTCTAGGAGGAAAAACATCGCTCAGCTGTTCAAGATTGATCAGTTTCATCTGGGCAATAGTACTTATCATTATTGCACTTATGTTTGACGCAGGCAACAAGGCGATTGTCATGGTCGGCCTCGAAATAGCTTCCTTCACATACGGAGGACTTCTGGGGCTATTTCTCTTATCAAAAAGTAAAAGAGATTTCAACCCCACAAGTCTTGGTATCGGGCTGGTTGCCAGCATGGGCATTGTTTTTGTCCTTAAATTTCTGGGACTTGCATGGACTTGGTATATTACTTTCTCTGTTTTGATGAATCTTCTGGTAACCACGGGTATCGATATTACCTTTTTCAAAAAAAGAGTTCCTTGATACTGATAACCCCTTTATTCTAGAGGTAGAAATCTCTGAAACGATCTAAAAACTGGACATAAACCATCTTTTTGGCTCTTATCTATTCAAGAAGCCTGTCATAGTATGGCTCAAGGCTCGATTGCACCCCGTCGGCTTCATTAATCACTTCAAAAGTTGCGTTTTTTGCTTTTTCAACCCATAATGCCACAACAAGAAGCTCAGCAACATCAGAACGGTTAATCCACCCACTCCACAATTTGTCACCAGTATCAACATGAAGTTTATGTTGCAAAGGTTCACCGTCCTGCAATCCGCCAGGCCGAACAATGGTATATGATCGGCCTCCCATTGAAAAGACCTTTCTCAAATGTTCTTCAGCTTCCCACTTTTTACTCAGTACGCCAGCAAAAAGATTAAGTGGATGATACCACTTTGTAACCGCCATAGAGCTGACAAGCCCAAAATGTTTTACATCAGCCTTCGCTGCTTCATCGACAAGCCTGATCACTCCATCCCGATCCACATCACCCGGAGATGATTCGCCAGTAACTGAACTGGAGCCCAGCGCAGAAATAACCGCATCACACCCTCTTACCGCATTTGCAACATCGGCCGCACTTTGAATCTTACCAGTAACAACTTCCACACTCTCACCAAAAATACGCAACGCTTTCTCCCGCTCCCTTGAAAATATTCTTACGGGTATACCGTAATGCAAAAGCCTTTTCACTACCCATTGCCCAGTTCTTCCAGTTGCTCCTGCAACAAGAACTTTACCTTTATATGTTGCTTTGGTATCCATGATACAGTCGTTAAATAGATTTGAAATAACTGATTATTTATTAATGCATTAATAAATAAACCATTTACATATGTAATAAAGTTTCTGTACACAGCAGTAATTTCATTACTTTTTGCAAATAACATAAATCTCTTTCTAAAGAGAACCTTGAGAATGCTTTTACATGCCTCAATCATCAAATTCTGTACTTATGAAACATCAGAAGAATGTCTTTGCGATTTTCTTTTTGTGTATAACGTTTTTGATACCTCAATCCGCATCAGCCTACGATCAGGAAGCACTCAACACGCTTAAAAAAAGTGTTTCAGAATGGAATTCCATGCGTGTAGCAAAACCAGGCATGAGCATTGACCTGTACAAGGCTAACCTTGAAGATGCCAACCTGACAGGAGCAATCCTCAGCAAAACTGTTCTTATAAAAGCAGAACTCAATGGGGCCACTCTCAATGGGGCAGACATGAAAGCATCAAACCTCATGATGGCTTTTATACAAAAAGCAAATCTCAAAAGCACCGACCTGTCTGGAGCCTACCTTGTCAAGGCAAATCTCAAGAGGTCATTCATGAAGGATGCAAAGTTTATTAAAGCAAACCTTCTGAATGCAAATCTGAGATGGGGAATGCTGGAACACGCAGACTTCAGCATGGCTAATCTGGCTAATACCATTCTTTTCGAAGCAAATCTTGAAAATGCAAATCTGAAGGGCGCCAATCTCCATGGAGCAATGTTTCTCGAACAAGCTAACCTTGCAGGAGCCACAGTGTCTAATAATACTATTTTGCCATCAGGCGAAAAAGCTTCGTTGCAGTGGAGTGCTCTACACAATGCGAAGTTTGTCAATGAACCCGTATCCCTGATTACCTATGATACCCTACCTCCTGTTGAGCTTGTAGAACATGAGCAAACCTCTACTACTGCAGTTCAAACGCTGAAAACACAACAGTCCAAAAGTAGAAAACAGGAGGTGATGATCACAGAAAATGTTGAATCATGGAATCAGATGCGCAGCAAGAACCCGGAAGAAAATATAACATTGAGAGAAGAAAAACTGGAAAACTCCAGTCTGAGAGGAATCAACCTTCAAAAGGCAGTTCTTGCCGGTTCAAGTTTTGAAGCGGCATCTCTTGATAACGCCAACATGACTGGAGCAGATCTTCGTCGGGCAAATTTCCATAAAGCCGACATGCAGTCTGCCCAACTGCAAGGGGCAAATCTTGAAGGAGCAAACCTTGATCGTGCTTTCCTCAAAGGCGCAAACCTCAGCAAAAGCAATCTCTACAAAGCTGTTCTTTATGGAGCAATTCTTGCAGGGGCAAACCTGCAAGATGCAAATCTTGAAGGTACATCTCTCTTTGATGCTGATCTTGAAGGCGCGAATCTTGCAGGAACCAACCTGAAAGATGCAAACATCACTGATGCAAATTTCAAAAATGCAACGTTGTCATCTCTCACCATTCTGCCGTCAGGAAAACAGGCTACAGCGAGTTGGGCGATTCTGAAACAAGCAAGATTTATAAACAAGTCACAATGATAACTCCCATCCTTATAAGAAGTAAACAAAACTCTCAAGTTGCATTTTATCAACGCCAACAATAGATACACCCTCCCCTATTTTACGATTGTCCAATAAAAAATCAGGAATGTGCCTATACAAGAAAGGACGAAAGTTTACACAGAAACGAACTACCTCTCAAACATAAAGCTTGAAATCATAACACTTCGTTAAGTCCAAGGAAGCGCTTGCGATAAAGAAAATGCTGAAAAAGGCGAGCTTTGCTGATATTAGGGTCACTGACTTCAAGGCGGTGTTTTTTGCCTGTCCGTGTCACAACTTCAAGCGTACCGTCATTATTGACCTTGGCAACTTTCCAAAACTTGTCCACCACATAATGATATTCTTCTCCATGCTCAAGAGGATACACCTGCTTGGCCCTGGGACCAGGACAAAAGGAGCTTTTAGGCTTATGGTAAACAATCATATCACCAGCCCTGAATTGTATCATCTCGACCTCCTTTTCGGGTGAATAACCGAACTTTATTATTATAGAAGTCTATATGTATAAAAAATACACATAGAAAAAAACTATTTTTTTAATCCCCCATAACTTATTGCTGCACAGACAATTATTCTTCAAACTTGATAAGAAGATAATCATTTGCCAGCTCGGCTCCTTTTGTTTTCAAAGTCGCAAGTACTTGTGGAAGAACCATGTTGCGCCGATGATTTCCAATACTGATAGTCAACTCATCACCACTTTTACTCAGTCCGATCTGATCTTTGGGTATTCCTGGCAAATAAAGCTCGAGATCGAACCCGCTCTTTGTTTGACTTATCTTGAACGTATTCTGATCGTAGTAAACCTTTGCAGGATCCTCATCCCCATAAAGTAGCTCTTTAAGCTTTTCAATAGCCTCCATACCACATATTTCGCGCGTATAGAGGGGAACTTCCTTAACAGGAAGAGGCCTGAAATTATCAATTATTTCCTGTCTGTAAATCTTCTGATTCTCTTTCCAAAAATGAAAATACGGATCATGCACTTCTGAAGGAATAATCCGATTTGAGATCACTAGATCAACTGAAATATTATACAAGCCAAGATAAGCATATGCCCGCAACGACTCCTTGATCACCATTTTTTCGGGATTAGTTACTAGGCGCACCGACGTGACGGTATGGTCGATCAAAATCTTACCAAGTTCATTGATATTTTCATAAAATTCGTAAGGCATATCCATCATTGCCTTATCAGGAAGCGAAAACCCTGCAATAGGACGGAAAATGGGCTCCACAAGCGGCCTTAGATATATCGCAACATTTTCCAACGGTTTGTACAGACGGCGCATGTACCAACCAGCTACTTCAGGAATGCTTAACAACCTCAGTGCTGTACCAGTAGGAGCTGAATCAATGATCAAAACATCATAGCAACCCTCCTTGTGATGGCGAAACACCCTTACAAGACCAAAAATCTCATCCATTCCCGGCAAAATGGCAAGTTCCTCAGCCTGAACGCCATCAACCCCTCTTGCCTTTAAAACTTCGGTAATGTAACGTTTAACTGTTCCCCAGTTCTCCTCGAGTTCCTGAAGGACATCAAGCTCTGCCCCCCAAAGATTATCACATATTTTTTTTGGTTGATGACCAAGTTCTATATCAAAACTATCAGCTAGTGAATGAGCAGGATCGGTACTTAAAACTAGTGTTTTATAACCAAGCTCAGCACAACGTAACCCCGTTGCAGCGGCCATTGACGTCTTGCCAACACCACCCTTACCAGTCATGAGAATAAGCCGCATACAAACTCCTCGAAAGTATTAGCTTGAGATAATTATATTCATCTGTTATAACCTGCAACCAGAAAAATTAGTTTTTTTGTAACTATCCCAGAGATAACGAGCTGAGCATGACTTAACAACAAACCTTTCTCAGCTGGGCTGAATAATAATGGAGGAAGATCAACTACCTTTTACGAGGTATCCTACAAAGATATAATGCCTCGTTGTGATCAAAGAGGAGAATCCGCAAGAAATACTCAGCTGCTTACCAAATGATTATTCAGATCTGAACAAGGAGACCTATCTCGATCACCTGACCAGCAGGCAGATTATAGTATGCCGTTGCACTGAGCGCATTCCGAGCCATTAAAGCAAAAAGTTTTTTACGCCATAAAACCATCTTAGATTTGACCCCAGTTACAATTTTTTCACGGCTAAGAAAAAAGCTGATTGCCTCAGGTTTGAAATTAAGTCCCTGATTATTTGCCAGCGCAATAACCTGAAGGATATTCGGAAATTCAAGAAATCCATACTTAGCCACAACTTTAAAAAATCCATCACTCAACTTTATAACTTCGACTTTCCGGCTGCCCCTAACCCTCGGCACCCGCTCTACGCTGAAATGAAAAAGTGCCACCTCTGAATGCAGAACCTTGTTATGGCGAAGATTATGAAGCATTGCCATGGGAATCACATCAGGATTTGCGGTAAGATAAATCGCCTGACCATCAACTCGCTGAGGTTGCTGCAATAAAATACTCTGCAAGAACTCTTCGACCGTCAATGTACGATCCTTTAACTGTTGAAGGAGAAGAATGCGACCCTCGTGCCAAGTTAGCATAAGGGTAAACACCGCAAAACCAATCAACAACGGGAACCATGCGCCATGCAACAGTTTTGTCATGCTTGCAGCAAAAAAGGAAAGATCAATAATTGCAAAAAAGCTGATCATCACATTGAGTGCTGATCTGTTCCATTGCCAGAGATCTCTTGCAACGTAATAAAATAAAATGGTAGAAATCAGCATGGTTGCAGTTACCGCAACTCCGTAAGCCGCAGCAAGCTGGCTTGAGGAACCAAAACCAGCAACCAGACTGATAGTTGCAATCATTAATGACCAATTTGCAGCAGGAACGTAAATTTGCCCTATGTGCTTGGCTGATGTATGTGTCACCGTCAAACGGGGAAAATACCCGAGTTGGATAGCCTGCTGAGCTAATGAAAAAACTCCCGTGATAAGCGCCTGAGAAGCAATAATTGTTGCTGAGGTAGCAAGCAGTACCATCGGGATCATTGCCCATGAGGGCACAAGGCCGTAAAAAGGATTATGAGACTCTTTAGGAAAGCTCAGCAGCAGTGCGCCCTGTCCAAAATAGTTCAGCAGCAATGCAGGAAGTACAAGCAGTACCCAGGTCAATCGGATAGGACTTTTGCCAAAATGACCCATATCAGCATAGAGAGCTTCTGCCCCAGTAACAGACAAAAAAACTGCTCCCAGAACCATAAAGCCCTGAAGATGATTATTGATCAAAAAAGAAATACCATACCAAGGAAGTATCGCCTCTAACACCTGTGGATAACGCTGAATTTCAATTAATCCGAGAATACCGATGACAGTAAACCACAGGAAAATAATTGGCCCGAAAAGAGCACCAACCTTTGCTGTACCATGATGTTGAAACAGGAAAAGACCGGCAAGCACCACAATTGTAACAGGTATGACAAGCTCCTTGAATGCAGGGGCAATAATCTGTACTCCTTCAACCGCACTGAGAACTGATATAGCCGGAGTAATCATACCGTCGCCATAAAGCAATGCCGCCCCAAACAAGCCGATAGCTACCAGAAACCAGCGCTCGTAACCATTTTTTTTACTGTGGGTGATGATCAATGCTGTAAGAGCCAGAATTCCCCCTTCTCCATCGTTGTCCGCTTTCATAATAAAGGTCAGGTATTTCAGACTGACAATCAGAATAAGAGCCCATACAAGAAGTGAAAGGACACCAAGCACATTCGCTTGTGTGACGGGAATACCATACTCACCATGAAAACACTCACGAAGGGCGTAGAGAGGGCTTGTACCAATATCACCGAATACCACACCGAGAGCTGAAAGAGAAAGTACTGCAAAGCGCTTCAAACCCGATTCTGCTGAATGGATACCTACAACAGGCTCTTCAGAGATTGTTTGCATATTCAATTAAAACAATAAATTGGGAGGGAACGGACTTTTTATTACAAAAAAATAATCCTCATTTCTTAAAAGGAGAGAGGGATTACTTTCACCGAAAGATGCGGTTAACTTGGAGCAGCTATAAACCCATTTGAATACATACCCACCCTACTGAGTGATTAACAGCTTATAATATTAATATAAGCCAATATCTGATAAAGATGAATCAAATAACCCAGCCAAAGAATCAAGCCCCTCTTCCCTGTTTTATGCCTTACACGAGGCAGGCTTTTAACTGAAATCAAAAAAAGGACTGCACCACATTATTCAGATAAACAGCATGATCCTTTTGAATACCGTAAATGTCATCGAACTTGGAAACGTGCCAAAGGCTTATGATTTTGTCAATAGAGGAAAAATGAAGCAATAATCTTCTCAAAAAAAACAGACAATAAACAGAAATGAATAATATTCATAATAATGGATCAAAAAGCACCGGAAACGAGCAAACATACTGAACAATGATCTGGCATATTCGGAAGAGATATTGGGATATCTTATAATAATACCTCCTAAAAACAGGGGGTAAGCCCTTTAATAAGGGGGGGTTCCATATAAATTGCTTGCTTTGATATATTTTATTTATATTGATGCAATGGACAAAAATGAATAGCCTATTAATTTTTATTCATATTAAGTCTTCATTTCATAAATATTGTTTACGAAAAGCGTTTTTAACCCGCGAGCTTATGAGAAATAAAAAACATATCGTTTCTTTATCATTTTTTACACTCCTGATCGTAATTGGCGCATCATTAAACATTAATGGCATAAACCTTTCGGAGATAGCCGGGAACTATAACCCGCTTTATAACTCAGCTGAAGCAACCCAGCGAACAAACCTCAATAAAACCTTAACCTCCTCAAAACAAAGCCGAGCACTCTCAATTGTTGCTGAAGGGAAAGCATCCTATTATGCCGATCAGTTTCACGGCCGAAGAACAGCAAATGGTGAAACCTTCAATATGCATAAACTGACCGCAGCCCACCCTTCGCTTCCTTTTGGCACATGGGTAAAAGTAACAAACCTGCACAATGGCAAAGATGTTGTTGTACGTATCAATGATCGTGGGCCGTATGTCAAGGGAAGGATCATCGACCTCTCTATTGATGCTGCAAAAGAAATCGGTATCATGCGATCTGGAACAGTGCGAGTTAAGCTTGAAGCTTTAAAATCAAATCCCTCAGCATAAGTCAACCGGATGATTTGGTTTTATGTGTTATAGACCAAAAAATCACTGTTGAAGGTAATTTTGTAGGGGCATGATGTATTTATAAGAGATTTTTATATATTGAAAGCTAAGAGCTTTTTAAGCTTTTGTGTTAGTCGAAATACCAGGGCATCTGGTTTTTTTGCCCGCTGATATCGAGAGTTCCTTATCTGTCAACTTATTCTGCGATAAGTCGATGTAGCATTTCATGAAAAGGAGTGCAACTGACTGTATTACATGGAACTACAATCAATACCATGACAAAGAAATACCGGAAACGGTCAAAGTGATAACGTTTAACAAAACGCTAATAACCACTTGGTATTATGACAAAGAAAAAATTCTTCGGCTCCGCAATTTTTTGCATCCCTCTCTTTACTGTAATAACGGTTAATGTCGCCCTGCATAGAACACCACTCTATGCTGCAGAAAAATCAGAGCTTTCCCGTCAAGCATCACAAGGCATGGAGTGGTTACCGGAAAACGCCAGTGCTAATCCGGCGTCATCAACAAGTAGAGTAACGAAAGAAGCTGGGGAGCGTTATCTTGTCGCAGAAGGAAAAGCTTCATATTACGCCAAAAATTTTCATAATAAAAAGACGGCTAGTGGCGAGTCATTTAACCTCAAACACTTCACAGCCGCTCACCGTACCCTTCCTTTCGGAACGAGCGTTAAGGTTATCAATCTTGACAACGGAAAAAATGTAGTAGTGCGCATCAATGATCGTGGCCCTCACTTGAAAGGTAGAATTATCGATGTTTCGCAGGCTGCAGCAAAAGAAATCGGGCTTTTGAGTAGCGGGACGGCTAACGTTCGAATAGAAGCATACGACTAAGCAGGTACTTACCGCTTTGTAAACACCATGATGAGCCCGGAATCGCGGTCACTCCTGAACATTGATTTATCGAAGCCAGAATAAACACCCTCCAGAGAAAATCCTGCTGCTTGATGCAACAGAATAAAAGCCTCCGAGGTAAGCGGGTAGAGTTGGGTGCGTTCACTGAGCACTGTTTTTCCTTCGAAAATAAGTTTTACTTCGAAAATAACCTCTGCGGGCGTAATATGAG
Source organism: Chlorobiales bacterium (assembly GCA_026390855.1). GTDB lineage: Bacteria > Bacteroidota > Chlorobiia > Chlorobiales > Chlorobiaceae > Chlorobium. Next base: position 23,219 of record JAPLFE010000114.1, read on the forward strand.
AATAACAACGCCGAAGCGTTGTCGAACCAGCTGAAATTGTTTTTATAGGGAAAATATATTCTTTCATGGTCAACAAATAGTCCCAATTCACCACTTGAAAGATCCAGTACCCCCCTATCTCAAGAGCAGCATAAACATCACCAAGAAAAGTTGACAACTGCTCAAATTGAAGATGGGCTAAGACGTTACCTATTGAATAAATCAGTTGAAAAGAGCTCTTAAGGGAAGCTATTGCTGCAATATCCATACAGCGAAATACGCCTTGCGGGTAGGCTACTGAAGCTGCGTCAATCATCATTTGATCGAGATCAATCCCTGTGGCCCTGAAGCCGTCACGCAAAAACATACCGCAATAATGACCCGGTCCGCATCCCGCATCAAGCACTTCTGCAGCTGAACTACCCGCATATTCTTTGAGAAAAGAATAAACCTGTTCCCTGAAAGGAAATACGAGTTCGTAATAGGGAGCAAAATCTGAATAAAAAGACATCTACTCTTGACTAATTTTTAGATCTCCATTTAATGAGCCTTCAAATATTTTGATACATGATCAAAAAAATTATTGGCATCAAGAATACCAACTATTCGGCTTTCAGGAATTTCCTTACCGGTTTTATCAAATAAAATTATGCCTGGAGGCCCGAACAACCCAAACCGCTTCATTAAAGCACGATCGTCATTTGTATTGGCGGTAACATTAACCTGTAGCAACGTCAAGCTCTTAAGTTGGTCAACAACTTTCGGGTCATGAAAGGTAAACCGATCCATCTCCTTGCATGCTACACACCAGTCTGCATAAAAATCAAGCATTACAGGTTTCGTTGCTGATTGCAACGCACGGTCAAGTTCCTCTGCTGATCGGATACGAGTGAAGTTCACTTTTTTTTCTTCGCCTGAACCGGCACCTGATGCGGAAACTGTATGGAATTGCGAGAGTGGCTCAAAAGCATTAGTACCACCTGCAGCTGCCCCTACAAGTTCAAGTAAGCCGATAATAAACAAGACGATACCAAAAGTTTTTCCAAAACGTTGCGATATGGATAACTTTGCAGGCAAAGCATTGAAAACCCCAAGAAACACTGCACAAAGGATGGCAAAAACACCCCATGCGAGCATGACTATCGAACCCTGAAGAACCGGTGAAACCATCCAGATGGCCACTGCAATCAACATAAGCCCAAAAACATATTTAACACCAATCATCCACGCTCCGGCTTTCGGCAACAGACTGCCAGCCGACAAGCCAACGAGCAGGAGAGGAACACTCATTCCCATGGCCATCGAAAAAAGAGCCAGTCCACCAAGAAATACATCACGAGTCTGACTGATATAAACTAAAGTACCGGCAAGCGGGGCAGCTACGCAAGGCCCAACAATAAGAGCCGACAATGCACCCATAATAAATACCCCCGCAAAACGGCCGCCCTTTAAATTTCGCGAGGTATTATTAAGTTTGTTTTGTACAGAAACAGGCATTTGCAGCTGATAAACATCGAACATGGAGAGAGAAAGCACTACGAGTAGCGCTGCAAACACCGCGAGTACCCAAGGCTTTTGCAGCGCACCGGCAAGCCCTTCGCCAGCCAATCCGGCAGCAACCCCAAGCGAAGTATAAACTAACGCCATTCCAAAACAGTATGCAACTGCCATTAAAAAGCTGCGGCGACGGTTCACATCCCCCTCCCCGACGATGATAGACGAAAGAATAGGAATCATCGGCAGAACACAAGGTGTGAACGATAATAACAACCCAAACGCAAGAAAAGCAAGAGAAATTTTCCATAAACTTCCACCAGCAAGAGTTGCTTTAGCAAGAGAAAGATCATTTTCAGAAGATGTCTCTTTTAATGAAGAACTTTTGATAGGGGTTGCTACAGCCTTTGTTTCAGCACCATTAGCACTTTTTCCTGCCTGATCGTCAGCCGATAAGAGTATCCCCTGCTTATTTGGTTCAACCTTGAAAAGGTGATTCATTGGCGGATAACACAGGCCATCCTCAGCACACCCCTGGTATTCCACATTCAGAGTAAATACACCAGCGTCCTTGGCAAGAGGCACTACAACCGTCAGTTGATCATGATAGATTTCAACCGTCTCGTTTGTTGACGGATCAGTAACCTTAATCCCTTTGGGTAAAACAGGAACCTGCAACTGGACTTTACCACTTTCGACACCGATCTTCACCCTGTCGCGATACAATTTATAACCTTTGGCAATATCCCAATGCAGAACAACTGCGTGAGCATTGTTCAGTTCAGCCTTTACCTTGAAGGCTTCTTCTGGATCAAGAAAATCGGCCGCGACACAGGTATTCACTCTAAGAATAAGAGCAATGAAAACTGCAAGAAAAGCAGTGGAACGCTTGAAAAAAGAATGATTCATATTTTAGTTATTCAGTTATCCTGAAACCCCTTTACATATTCTTGTGATATATCTCCCCATGCCGATCAACAGCAAGATATCCCATCCCTGAATTTTCGAGAAAATCCAACCCATCCGTCTCTTTCAACATTGCTATAGTCGAAAAACTCCCCGCTGTAAGAGCTAAAGGAGCCACAACCGTTACTGATCGCCAATGTGTCCACTTGTCGCCAATGCCCCGGTATAAAGTGGAATCGAGGCAATTGTACGATTTTTATGCCGAGGATCCTGGATCCCTATCATCCATGGGCTTCCGTCAACCTTCGGACCCACAACCCTTATATCTCCTGCAAGGTTAACGTAGCCATACCTCACCCCCTTCCCATAAACCAAAGCAGCTGCCCTGTCAGCGGCATACTCCTTACCGAATCCACCAAAGTCAAGCTCCATACCCAAGGAAGGAAGACGAACGGTATTGTCCTGCCGTTCAACACGCTGCCATGAAATCAAGCTAAGTTGTTTAGACAGTAATTCCTGTTCAGGCACAAAAGCCTTTCTGAAATCCCATGCTTTGCGCAGAACACCCGCTGTAATATCAAACAGTCCGTTGCTGCTTTCGTAGAGAGTGTCAGCATACTGAAATAAGGAAAACGTCTCATCATCACACTCAACACAACCATGACCTGCTGCAGTATTTATTCGTGAAACAATACTTTCAGGCCTGTATCGGGAATACTTACGCTCTATTCTCGAGACTTCTTCAATGGCACTCCCAGCAATAGATTGCGCTTCTTTTTTACTTTCAGCCGCAAGAACTATCTCACAGCCACTTCCCATGGCTTCAAATCCAAAATGAAAAACATCCATGCTATTCAATTATCCAGTCAACACCTTAAAACTTTTTCGAGAACCCGACCTGAATGCTCCTAGCTCCAAATGGTGCTAATCCCGAGTCGCCGTTACTATTCAGGCCCCATTTACTTCTCTGCTCATATTCCTCATATTTAAAGTCAAGCAACCAATTAGGATTCAATTGTTTACTAACTTTTAACCCCAGAGTAATCGCGCCAAAAGCAGACATGCGCTGGTCTTCTGAATAATAAACAGCACCTGTAGGTGGTGGAGTCGGTTGCGTTGGATCAGCTTTTTCAACTGCTCCAACACCTACATAAAAGTCAGCTTCACTTTGACTGTAAAGTCGGAGTAATGGCGTAACAGTCCAGCCATGTCGCAATGGCTGAACATATTCAGCATCAAAAGTATGCGCCCGAATACCAAATGTATCCGAATAATATCGATAAGAGAGCTTGGCTGTACCGTCCGTTATGTCAAAATGATGATTCCATCGGGTTAAAAGCGTTGTATTGTTACGCTCGGTTGGCCTGTTATCATAGAGTTTATAGTGATCCGAAAAATCACTGTTTCCGTTGGAGTAACCCAGATTAAGCTGAACGATATCACTCTTCGTTAATACTCTGGTAATTCCAAAAATCCCTGCATAGACTTTCTTTTTATATTCAATATTTGGCAAAGTAACAGGATTGATGTCATCACTGTTCAGACTTCCTCCAAGCGTAAATGTTGTATTTTTATCTTCAGTTGACAGACTCCCTTGAACAGAGTAACCTCGTGAAAGGTAATCGGTCTCCTTTGAATAGCTGGTACCGAAACTCAATGTTCCGTTTGCAAAGTAGCGTGTAAGCTCGATATCGAGAGCGCGTCGTAAATCAGTCATCTTTGTCAAACCCGAGGAATGATAAGTAGGAGAAGCGCCAGAAACTGAATCAGATGTGTACGTCGTTCCTAGAGACCATTCACCGGCAACAGGCACTAAAGCCATCATTGAGTAGGCATTAACCCCCATACGACTTGATGAGCCAGCTGAAGATGCACCGGTTATAACACTTACGCCATCACCAATCTGACTCTCTTGATAATGAAGATATTTAAAGTTTACCACACCCTGATCAGGAGCTGCTTCAGCATACGCAAACTGAAGGGAAGGTAGTGCCATAGCGGCTGAAACAAGAGCAGCACCAAGAATGGCCGAGGTTGTTGTCGATGCCGAAGCCATCTTTACTCGAAAAAAGTCGCCCATGAACCTTTATCAGCCTTGTTAAAATTGCCTGGATACACCAATCTGAATACTTCTTGCCTTAAAGGGAGTTAGCCCCTTATCCCCACCACCTGACAAACTCCACTGAGCACGTTGCTCGTACTGCTCATATTTGGCATCAACAAGCCAATCTTTGTTTATCTGCTTGCTTACCTTTAAGCCTGCAGTAATTGCGCCAAAAGACGACAACCGCTGATCTTCGGAATAATATACAGCATCTGCAGGTGGTGGAGTCGGTTGCGTTGGATCAGCTGCCTCAGCAGTTGCAACAGAAATATAAAAATCCGCCTCGTTCTGAGTATAAAACCGGAGTAAAGGCGTGAGTGTCCAACCTTTATACAATGGCTGAACATACTCAGCATCAAAAGTATGTGCCCTTATACCAAAGGTGTCGGAATAATAGCGATAAGAGAGATGGACAGTCCCATCTGTTCCATTATCATCAAAATGGTGATTCCATCGAGCCAAAGCCGTAAAACTGTTTCGATCTCTTGGCCTGTTATCGTTGAGCTTATACGGATCAGAGTAATAGCCATTCCCCTTGGAATACCCAAAATTGAGTTGCACAATATCCTGCGGAGTTAACACTCTCGTAACCCCGATCAATCCAGCCGCAACCTGCTTTTTCTCATCAAGATTCGGTTGGGTTACAGGATTTATTGAATCATTATTAAAGGCACCACCAAGTGTAAATGTTGTGTTTTTATCTTCCGTTGAAAGACTGCCCTGAACATTGAAACCGCGGGATATATAATCGGTCTCCTTGGAATAACTGGTACCAAAACTTACACTACCCCTTGAAAAATATCGGGTAAGCTGCACATCAAGTGCACGTCGTAAATCAGTCATCTTTACCAATCCAGAAGAATGATATGTTGGAGATGCTCCTGATACTGAATCAGAAGTATATGTAGTTCCTACAGACCATTCACCAGCAATAGGAACCAGTGCCGTAACGGAGTAAGCATTAACCCCGATCCTATCTTGAAAACCAGACGCTGATGTTCCTGACATGCCAGATGACGCCACTTTAGATGCCCCTGATAGAGCATTAACGACATTAGTGCTGCTCCCGGATTGACCGACTATACCTTGACTATCCTGATAATTAAGATATTTAAAGCTGACAACACCTCGTTCCGGTGCCGCTTCAGCATAAGCAAACTGTAACGACGGCAATGCCATTGCAGCAGTTACAAGGGCGGCACTAAAAACTGTTGACTTTGTTGTTGAAACCGATGCCATAGCATTCCCCTTTATTAAGATTACATCAATTACATCCGCATCCACCACCGCCAACTCCAGCTCCGCCGGAAGCAGCTTCTTTGCTGCTGTAAATATGCTCCGTGTAAGCATTATCTAGCTTATCACCCTCAAAAGTCATTTCAGGTCGAGCCAGAGTCTCTTTTTCCCATGGCTGAACTGCCGTTCCCAGCGCACACCCCGACAAGCCCATCATAACCAGCAGCAGCAGGGCATAAATCGGTTTTTGTAGTACTTTTATTTTCATTTGTTTGCCTCCAAAGCAGCCTTAATTTGTTTTTCGAGACTCTCCCTGTCAGACTCTTTAAATCCTAAATGCTGGAAAACAATCCTGCCATCCCTGCCAATAAGAAAACTTGTCGGCATCCCCTTTACTCCGTAAATTTTTGGGGTCAAGCCCTTGGAATCAAATGCAACAGTAAATTTTGCAGGAATCTGTGCCAGAAACTTTTTAGCATCCTCATTTTTTGCATCAAGATTAACACCGATAATCTGCAAACCCTGCGCCCTGTATTTTTCCTGCATAGCATTCATCCAGGAAAACGATTGTCTGCAAGGCCCACACCATGAAGCCCAGAAATCAACATAGACTACAGAACCAGCCGTAGTCGAAAGTTTTACTGTACCCTTTGTACCCGGTAGTTCAAAATCAGGAGCTTTACTACCTGCATCCAAGGCGTATATGTTCCCACTGAAGTTCATGCAAATAAAAAAAACAAGCAGGATAAATCCCCTGAAATGGTTACGATAAATATTACTCATAGTGAAATAGAATTTAGTTGATGAAATAAGGCCAAAGAAGCCAATGGCCTGTATAATAAAAATGGCACTATATACCACTATTCGAGCCTTCCATTAAAACACACAGATTCAACCCAGAGTCATTTAATCTCCAGAAAGAGTGCTGCATTTTGATGCAACAAAAAAAATTAGGCTATAAGCGGGAAATAATCAAGCGAGAAATGAAAAGTAAAAACCTGTAAGCGATATCTATACAAGCATAAACAGCACAATAAAATTATCATAATCATAAGTTCTGTACTCAATAAATATACAATGACTCATAATAAAAACACATGGCGACAAACTACTCAACTAATGAGCATCTCATATCAAGAAATATCTTCAATAAAAAAAATTTAACAATTGTTACTCATAAAAACAAGTATAGAAGAAAATAATGCTCGTATTCCATACGAATGTGAACCACAAAAAAAGTCTTAATTCAGAGGAATTTACAAAAACAGGTTCACATTGTATTGGAAAGCTTATATTCTCCTTTTGTCCGTAACTTAAAACCTTTTTAGCTGGTGTTACAGAAAACGAAGGGACATCTTTACATTTCTTTTCATCAGCTTAACCCTAATTCATGAATTATTCAAGATTTTCAAGTTCACTCTTTATCACTTATAAGCTGCATGATGCAAAAATATCTATACAACCGTTTCAAATGATAAACCACGCGAGAACACCCAGTATCCCGACACCTGCTAAGACTGGTTCCGTACTGCTATTTCCATTTCCTGTAACAGGATTAGGTAACGGCACTGTGGAAAAATCATAAGGCATAGTGCTGACAAAATCATTTCCTGCTAGGTCGTGAATCGATCCCTGTCCAAACGTAACGAAGTAGTGGGTACCATGTGCTAGATCATGAGTTGGGTTGATTGTAAGCGAAGATCCTGAAATTGAAATACTTTCCGTCATTAAGTCATCAGAACTTGCAACAACTGGTCCTGTTGCCGAATCACTGTGAATAGCAATTGTTCCTGTACCCTTCTGAATAGCTTCACTGAAGGCCAGAACAATGTCACTGCCAACACTGATATCGTTAGCTCCACCAACCGGACTGAAAGTAACAATTGTCGGTGGGGTAATATCAGCTTTTACAACCGCTGCAGACGTTGAAAAATCATAGCCCGTTGTGCCTGCATAGTGATTTCCGGCCACATCCTTAATAGAACCTGCCGCTAAGGTAACAAAGTAATGCGCTCCGTTCGCTAAATCCGCCGTTGGATTAAGAGTAAGGGTATTCCCCGAAACAGTCAGGTTTGTACTTGATGCTGCATCGTAACTTGCAACAAGCGCACCGGTAGCTGAACCACTGTGCAGCTCAATCAAACCTGTACCCCTCTGCACAGCTTCACTGAAAGTGATAACAATATCGCTCCCAACAGCTATACCAGTTGCTCCATCCGCTGGACTGTAGGTTGAAATCGTCGGAGGGGTAGTGTCTCCCGTGACAACCGCTGCAGACGTTGAAAAATCATAGCCCGTTGTGCCTGCATAATGGTTTCCAGCCACATCCTTTATAGAACCTGCCGCTAAGGTAACAAAGTAATGCGCTCCATTCACTAAATCTGCCGTCGGATTAATGGTAAGCGTATTACCTGAAACATTTAGGTTTGTGCTTGACGCAGCATCGTAACTCGCAACAAGTGTTCCTGTAGCAGAACCGCTGTGCAGTTCAATCACGCCCGTCCCCCTCTGTACTGCTTCACTGAAAGTTAGAACAATGTCACTACCAACAGCTATACCCGCGGCGCCTATCGCTGGGCTAAATGCAGAAACAGTCGGCGGAGTAGTATCTGGGGCTGCTATAGTCGAAAAGTCATAGGCTGTTGTACCAGCATAATTGTTTCCAGCCAAATCCTTGATAGAGCCTGCGGCTAGCGTGACAAAGTAATGTGTACCATTCGCTAAATCACCCGTAGGGTTAATGGTAAGCGTATTCCCCGAAAAAGTAAGGTTTGTGCTTGACGCCGCATCGTAACTTGCCACAAGCGCACCTGTAGCCGAACCACTGTGCAGTTCAATCAAACCAGCTCCTTTCTGCACTGTTTCACTGAAAGTAATAACAATGTTGCTTCCAACAGTGATGCCTGTCGAACCCACCGATGGACTGTATGCAGAAATCGTCGGTGGTGTTGTGTCTGTAGGGGGAGCTGGGGTTCCATATGACAACGTAACTGTTTTGTCAGAGAATACCAGTGTTTCAATACTAGTCAGATTAAAAGTAAGCTTTGTACCGCCACTACTTGCCCCTGATACAACAATTACTCCATTAGCATCAACGGGAGCTATTGTAAATCCCCCACTCAAAAAAGGTGTATTGTACGAAGTTTTACCATTATTATTCAAATACAACGTATCGTTTCCGTCGAGGCCATTGAAATTATAAACATCTCCGCTACGCGGTTCACCCCATTGGGAGATTGAAATGTTATCCGCACCAGTTGAACCTGTCCAGCTTCTTGTAGCCATTTTTCCTCCTGTATTTATGAAATGTTTAGTTACCGCTGTACAGCATGTTTAAGTGCTGTAAAAAATCCTTCATTCCTATAATTAGAACCATGACTCGCTATCGCTGATCATTATTGAAATAGGACGATAGATCTCTCTTGAAGCCATTGCAAATGGCTTCAAGCTCTTCAGAAGTTTGTTATAATGTTATGTGATCAAATGGTTGCCGCCCCACTTTTCCGACCAAAAAATCCCGTTTGGTAACCAGAAGTAGTAAGTATCAAGCCTAGGAGCTAAAAAACTCGCGACAAGCCAAGTTGAAAACTTCTTGCATTGAATGGAGCTAAGCCCTGGTCACCCCCACCAGTTATGCACCATCCTGCACGCTGCTTATAATCCTCGAATTTTGCATCAACCAACCAATCCTTAGCAATCTTTTTTTCGATTTTTATACCAACTGAAAGTGCGCCAAAAGCTGAGAGACGCTGATCCAATGAATAATACGAGGGTAGGGTAGTTCCTGGAACAGGCAGATATGGCAGATAAAAGTTTGCCGCGGTCTGAGAGTAAAATCTGACCAAGGGAGTAACCGTCCATTCATGAGGTAACGGCTGGACATATTCAATACCAACTGTATGTGCATTAATTCCGAAAGTATCGGTATAATAGCGATATGAGAGTCTGGTCGTTCCATCAGTTCCTTCATAATGATGGTTCCATCTGGTCATGACCGTCTTGCTTTCTCGCTTATCAGGCCTTTCGTCATATAACTTGTATGGATCGCTGTAATAGCCATTGCCCTTAGAATATCCAAAGTTTAGCTGTACGATATCCTGCTTTGTCAAGACCTTTGTAACCCCAACCAGCGCAGCGGCGACACTTTTGTCGTAAAAGGAAGTTTTATCGTTGGATGGATTGATGGTATCAGTAGTATAACTTCCGCCAAACGCAAAAGTAGTATTCTTATCTTCCGTCGAAATACTTTCCTGAACTGAATAGCTCCGAGAAATGTAATCGTTTTCACTAGAATAGCTACTTCCGAGGGTAAGTGTTCCTTTCGCATAATATCGGGTGACGCTCAGATCAACCGCTTGCCGGTTTTCTTTTATTGCCGAAGCACCAGAAACTATGTGTGAATGATATTCAGGAGATGCACCAGAAACAGAATCATTGGTGTACGTTGTACTAATAGACCATTTACCTCCTATCGGCGCCATTGCCATAACAGAATAAGCATTAACACTGATCCGCTCCTGGTCAGGTTGGCTATCCTGATAATTCAGGTATTTGAAACTGACGATGCCGTGTTCTGGCACAGCTTCAGCAAACGCGGAATGATATGAAGGGAGTGTCATTGCTGCAGCAAAAATTGCAGCCCCGATAACATTTGTTTTTATGGTCGTGTCTGATTTCATGGGAGTATTCCGAATTTTATATATTACTTTAATTGCAACCACATCCACCGCCGCCTACTCCAGCACCGCCCGAAGCAGACTCTTTGCTGCTGTAAATATGCTCAGTGTACTTAGTATCAAGTTGATCACCCTCAAAAGTCATTTCAGGTCGAGCGAGAACCTCTTTCTCCCATGGCTGAACTGCAGTCCCAATTGTACATCCCGACAAAACCAGCATGAGTATCAAAAGCAAAGCATGAAATGGATTTTGCAAAATTTGAATTTTCATTTCTTTGCCTCCAATGCAGCCTTAATTTGTTTTTCGAGACCTGCTCGATCAGCCTCTTTAAATCCTAAATGCTGAAAAATAATCCTGCCATCCCGGCCAACGAGAAAACTTGTAGGCATCCCTTTCACTCCGTATGCTCTTGGGGTCAAACCCTTAGAATCAAATGCAACAGTAAATTTTGCAGGAATCTGTGAAAGAAACTTTTTAGCATCCTCACTTTTTGCATCAAGATTAACCCCGATAACCTGGAAACCCTGTGATCTATATTTCTCTTGCATTTCATTCATCCAGGAAAATGACTGCCTACAAGGGCCGCACCATGACGCCCAGAAATCCACATAGACTACAGAACCCGATGTTTTTGAAAGCTTCACTGTACCCGATCCTCCCGAGAGTTCAAAATCAGGTGCTTTACTGCCTGTCTCAAGTGCGTATATGTTCCCGCTAAAACTCATAGTCAAGAAAAACGCAAGGATGATCCCTTTAAATGTTTTAGACCAAATGTCTATCATAGCAGGAAATTTTAATTATAGTATTGACGAAATTGCAGATTATTAGATAGAGAAAATTCATTTATGCTCATACCAGAAAACGACTATATTTTATTAACAATTGTTAATAAAATGCAAATGAAGATACAAATCAAAGCAGGTCTATTACACTATTGGATTCATAAATAATCGCAGAATAAATAAATGGATCAGGCGGAATATGCCTGAAAATCTATTGTTAATCAATAAAAGCAATTAAAAGTATAGCGACATATTTAATCAACTGTTTACATAGTAATCAACAATAGGTTAAAGCGACATTAATACAGTCTTAAAAATCGCATAAAATTATGTGCCCTTATAGAAAAGCAGACTTTATCTTAGAAAGAAAGCAGAATTGTTACCGCGGAAAGTGGATGACCGGTGTTTTCCTGAAGTGAAGAGAATGGTTTGGAACCAATAGCCAGAAATGCATTAAACAATGTTTTATCGCATCTACAATCTACAAAATGTATCGAGGCGACAGTAAGACAGTATGCTATCTTGCCAATAACAAAAATGGGGAACCTGTTGTAAAACAGGTTCCCCATTTTTCTATTACGATTACTGTATAATTCAGACAAATTTATTTTGCCAGTTTGATCGCAACTGTAGCAGTTTTCCCATCAGCCACAGTAACTGTAGACTCCTGTGCCTTTAGCTTTTCGCTCCATGCAGTAATCTTGTATGTGCCTGCAGGAACACCACTGATAGTGAACTTTCCATCATGTTCAGAAACAGCAGCATATTGATTTTCTGTGACAATAACCCAACCTGACATTTCAGAATGCACATTGCACAGCAAATTTATAGCTCCAGGCTTGTCAAAAGTTACTGGCTTCGACATACCAGGATTGTATGTGCCAAGGTTGAATTTTTTAGCTGCAGATCCCGAGAAAATATTGTGATTGACCTTATCGCTGTTTTTAAAGTCAACAGTTGATCCAACAGGCACTGTCGTTACATGTGGAACAAAAACAAGACTTTTCTGATCAACAGATACATGCTTTGGAGTAACTGGGCCCTTCACACCTAACAAGTAAACAACAGCATCACCTTTGTACTTTGGAATACTTGCATCAACAGTACCCGAGATGGTACCACCGCAAAAAGCATTCGAGGCCAGAAATCCGAAACTGGTCACAAAAAGTGCAGTCTTCAAAAACATGCTTTTAGATTTCAACATTTTCTTCTCCATAAATTTTTAGGTTTAAAAT